>CAYYUB010000112.1:0-4826 GCA_964474855.1 uncultured bacterium | reverse complement strand
CGGAAGATTTTGTGACCCCGGGAAGAGCCTCAAGAGTCCGCATCAAATCTCCTTCGACAAAAGAAGGCAGCATCATCAAATCTTTTTGAGACAATGAAGAGGGGGTTATGGAAGCCGAGCTTCTAAATTTTTTCTTTTTTGCTGATACCAGTATTCCCTGCACTTTTAATGGTTCCATCTGCATCGCAATATCAACACTCAGATATTCTCGCCCATCAAACTTTATATCCTTTGTCACCTTCCTATAACCCATCATAGAATATCTAACTTGAAATCCACTAAGTGAATCAGACATTATTATACTATAGTAACCTTTATCATCCGTTACCGTACCCAATTCGGTTCCAACGATAACTATATTAACCATTGGCAATGGCTCTTTTGTTGCAGCATCAAAAATTTCACCGGTTAAAACACTATAATTACTACCAAGCAGCATCAAACAAAACGCGCAAAACAACATTTAATATTTTTCTCCTCTCATGAAATTAAATGGCATATATTCTTGTTTGCCAATTATGACCTAATTAAGGGTGGAAAAGTTCCTTAAGAATTTACTTTTTAATATAATTTCACCGGGGGCTGTTTCTATTTTAAATCAATTTCTTTAAGGATTTCTTTTGCCCAACCACAGTCAGGATTTACTATAAGAGCTTTTTTATAGAATTCAATTGCCGTAGAATCCTCTTTTTTCTCTCTATAAGCATTCCCGAGCCATACATAAACTTCTTCTTTACCCCAATCAGGATAAATCCCTCTATCTTCTTCCTTTTTGAACAGCTCTGCAGCTTTCTCAAAAAGCTTGATAGCCTTATCTATTCCACCCCCAAACATTTTTGGAGTATACAACTTACCGGTTCCGTCAATCATATAGACTCTCGGATTTTCGGGATCTAACTTTTTCGCCTTCGCAATTGCTTTTCCTGATTTGATTCCATTTGTCATTCCGAGTTGTGGCTTAAACCCTAGTTCCATTCCAAGAATTGAGGAAAAAAGCGCGTGAGATTCGGCAAAGTCATCCTTGCCCTTAATTGATTTTTGGATTGACTCTTTTGCCGATTCAATATATTTTTCGCTCATCGCCTTATCGTCATACGCAATTGTACTAATTCTATAACTGTTTAAAGCAATGTAATAATTAACCAACCATTCTTTATCGCCAAAAGTGGAGAGCCGTTCTAATTTTGTAGAAACTTCTTTTAATTTTTCAATATCTCCTTTATCAACAGCCTCCTGCTGCTCAGCTTTAATTGTGACTATATGCTTATCCACAGTTACTTTCTCTTCCGCATGAATACCAACAGATGCTAAAGTTATAACTATCACCAATAAAACTCTTTCCATTTTAACCTCCTTTTACATTTGAAAAGATACACCAAAGTAATAGAGGCGACCATAAGAACTTTCAATAGGTTCATTTCTATCGCCATTGTAGTAACCTAAAATGTTATTCCTGTTTGTAACGTTATTAACCGAAAAAAAGAACACCGTCAGATTATCGGTAAAAAAAGAATATAAATAAGACACACTAAGATCAAGCGTCAAATAAGAGGGAAGTCTATCCGACCGAAAGTCCCCACCTGCAGGAGTAAAAGGTTTTCCTGTCGCATACATATATTTTGCCCCTACCTGAAAATCCGGAGTGGGGCTAACATTCAAAATTACGTTTAAATTATGCGTAATATCAAAATCAGGTGGAAAAAGAGCCGGATAATCCTGCCAATTTCTTCTCGAATTCAGATAAGAATAGGCAACCCTCCCTTCAATTTTTTCAAAACTTTTCTTTATAAAAAAGTCAACTCCTCTTGCGTAACCATTCCCTGAAGAAACATAATTTAATAAATCATGCTCCCTCATTAATTTATCGTAGTCTTTGTAGTAGCCCTCCAATCTTATCATTCCACCATTGTTCTCCCAGGTCCCGGAAACTATATAGTGCTTTGCTTTCATAGGATCCAAAAAAGGATTCCCATAATCCGGATCATATCTCCAGGGCTCGTAAAATTGATGGAAAATTCCTGTAGCAACGGATAAAGTTATTTCTTCTGCGACATTCCAGGATAAAGAAAATCTCGGATCCAGAGCGTTTTTTCCGCTTTTCGAATCCCTGTCAAACCTTACCCCTGAAGTCAAAGACAAATTATAAGGCAAAAAGGAAGTCCCTTCCACGAAAACCGAACTTATATAACTTTCGTATTCCCTGTCATAATAATTACTGGGAATCGATGGGTCTAAAGAGTCTTCCTCGGAAGGAACAAAACCCTCGAAATAACTTTTCCTTTGCTCAAGACTTCCTCCGAATTTAAAAAACATCCATGTTTTTTTCTCTAACAAAATTTTTGCCTGGCTAATTCTATCCGTTTCTTTTAAATCGAGAATATATTCATCGCCGGAAGTTATTTCCGTTTCCTTCCCAAAATCAGTACGCGATACATTAAATTCGAGAAAACTATTATCAGATAGAGCGTGATCTATTTTTAAATTATAGAGATTACTATTCTCGGTTCCATAATAATTTCCTACCCAGGTCGGATCCTGAAGAGAAACACCGACATTATCTTTTTCTCTAAAGAAAAACAATTTAGCACGACCTTTTTCCGAATACCGCCACGCGAGATTCAAATTCAGATCATAGGAGAAAGGATACTCTGTAAAGTCATCCTCAACATTATTGAAATTAAAAAGCGGCTTGGTATTGCTCTGATTTCCCGAAAAATTCACTCCTAATTTATCGCCTAAAGGGACAGCTCCCGCTACCGAAAAATTCGCAAGACCCATACCTAAACCAATAATCCTTTCCGACGGTAAATCCTGACTTTCCATCGATAAAACTCCCGACAAAGCATTACCGTACTCGGCTCCGAACCCCCCCGAAGAGAAATAAGTGCCTTTTAGAAGAAAAGGACTAAAGGTTCCGAAAAATCCACCTGTCGGAGATTCATACCTATAAGGATGATAAACATTTGCTCCATCAAGAAGAAACTTGGTTTCAGTAACTTCTCCCCCCCGAACGAACAGACCCGCACCTTCTTCAACATGCTGAACGCCTGGAAAAGACTTGATAGCCCAGCAAACATCTGCTGCTGCTCCGGGAGTCGTAACCACCTCAAGCGGCGTAAGAGTAACACCATTCTCTTCACCCGTTGTAAAGGAGGACGCTTTGACTATAACACCCTCACTTTCAAGAGTCTCCTCTTTCAAACTTGCTTCTATTTTTATGGTCTCGCCTTTAAGAAATACCTCTTTTCTGAATTCCCCATATCCCATCATTCTTACCTGCAAATTATACTTTCCGGTTTCTTCTGTTACAAATCCAAAAACACCATCCTTATCCGTGGAGGCACCATCGAGCGTTCCCTCCAGAAATACATTTGCTCCTTCGAGAGCCTCGCCCCCCTCACCCGTAACCCATCCCTCTATAATTGTACTCGAAAGAAGAATCACTGGCAAGAAAAAAACAAGTAATAATTTTTTCACATCAACCTTAACTTTCTTCAAGAATCTTTTCTAAATGTTTCAGGTAACCTCTAAAAGCCTTCTTACCTTTTTCCGTAATACTGTAAACTGTATTGGGCTTTTTATCTATAAAAGTTTTTTTTACTTTTACATAGCCCTCTTTTTCCAACTTTTCCATATGACTGCTTAAGTTGCCATCCGTAACCTCGAGCTTTTTTCTCAAATAAATAAAATTTACTTTATTTACCGAATTCAAGATAGTCATAATTCCAAGTCTTATAGGGGCATGAATCAATTTGTTTACTTCGGCAGGATTGAAATCTTCCATTTATATTTTTTTCTCCCTGAATCTAATTTTAACCACAATTCCGGGCACTATCATGGTTGCAAATACAAGAACAGTAAACGTCAAATTAGCAAATCCCGGGAACAAAGCAACAATTACCGCTCCTATCCAGCAAAGAATAGCCGCAATAGTAAACTCTCTCCATGAAACAAAAGCTTCGACAAAGAACCCCACACCGATAAACAAAGCTATAACACTCTCAAAAAAATCAGTGTATTCGGTAAGCCATAAAATAAACATGGCAAGCATAATACTTATAGTAATACCAACCCATACCATACCTATCAACTTACCCGCAAAAGATGTAATACCGGTCATCCTGGCTATCCTCTTCGCGATCCGATAACCAAAAAAGGACCCAACCGCCATAATACATGCCCAGTTAAGCCATATAAGATTGTACAAAGCACGGTCATGAAGATAAATCGTCAAACCAAGACCCGCAAGCGCAAGCACTCCCCATAAGAACTGAATATCTACAGCCCAAATCCCAGTTTTCCTTAACTCTTCATCTGTCTCCCTTAGATGCTTCTTTATCTCCTCCAAACTTTTTTCCGCTTCTTTTTTATCCATATTATATACCTCCCTTCAAAGTACTCTGTTATACAAAGATTAATAATTACTTTTTTGTATTTGTCAAGGCCTTTTTTAAAGTCCAAAATCCAATGTCTTTTGGACCGTTGGATAGTTAGAGCGTTAGGTGGTTAATCCCCACTGTCCCCAAAATTTTTTTAACATGTAGAACATATAGATATTGTAGTTTTTGTTTTTATTTTGACACAAGACTCACGACACATGACTCTCGACTCAATTATCTAGATACCAAATAACTCTTTTGTGTTTTTATATGTTTTTTCCGCCACTTCTGCGAAGGCTTTAGATTTTATTTCTGCAATTTTTTTAACGACATAAGTTGTATACGCGGGCTCGTTCCTTCTTCCTCTGTATGGCTGGGGTGTTAGATAAGGGGCATCAGTCTCAACTAAAATGGAATCGAGAGGAATTTCTTTTATAGAAGCAGATA
>CAYYUB010000111.1:0-4943 GCA_964474855.1 uncultured bacterium | reverse complement strand
CGCTATCGCTCGGACGAAAGCCAAAGACTGGCTTGCTCTCGCAAGCGCAAGCCGTATTGACCCCACCCCAACAGTCACAGTCGGTCGGCTTCAGCCAGACTAACGTCTGTCTTCCGCAACGCCCTTTATGTGCCTAGTTTACTTTTTAACAGGAGTGCTCCTAAAAGAAAAAAGTTACAAAAAGAGCTTTTTATTTTTTTGGATTGTTTTTTGAAAGGATTTATTTCCAATTGCTATTTTTTTGATCCGATTTTTGGTTTTTTTCAAAAAAAACAGTTGACAGGATAGTGTATATTGCATATCCTATCAAAGGCATGGATTGTTATTATGAAAAAGACTATTCTTTTTGTTATTCTTATATTAATTGGTTGTAATTCTCGTACTCAAGATTCACGTAATGGTCAAACCATTGAGGAAATTTTACAGTTGCCGGAGGAAGATATTGATGTTGGAATTGCCTCTTTAGTTTTAGCTAAAGAATTTTATCCTGAGATGGACATTGATTTCTTCCTGTGTTCTTTTGATTCTCTCGCGGATAGGTTTAATAAATCCTTCGGACAGTATACCGATCCCGACCAGAGAATAAGAGCTCTTAACACTTTTTTATATAAACCCGGGATATGGAACAAGGGAATAACTTTCAGTTACGATAACGATGATCTTGAAGCAAGAGAATTAAATAATCGTTTCATTAACGGATATATAGCCACAAAAAAAGGTCCATGCATCACTATGCCTTTACTTTATGTTATCTTAGGTGAAAGACTTGGTTGGCATATTTATCCTGTTTTAACACCAAAACATTTTTTCTTAAGATACGTTCCTGAAAAACCAATTCCTGGTTTTCAAGGTAACATCGAAACGACTAACGGAGGTGGTTACTTTTCTGATGAACAATATCAAGCTGATTTACAAATTCCGAAAAAAGCAATTGAAAATGGTACTTATTTAAGAAATCTATCAAAGAAAGAATATCTTGCTTCTCTGTTATTAATTAGTGCGGTTCAACATTTAGAGAACGATAATGTTGAAAAGGGTAAAGAATATTTAAAACTTTGTATGAAATATGATTCTACCCTTTCCCTCGCATATTGGAATTACGCGAAAATTCATCTTGCCGAAGCTCGAAAAGCAGAAGATGAATCATATTCTGAGCAACTAAAAGAAACTATTTCTTTCTGTGAATCTTTAAATATAAAACTACCCAAAATTCAGGAAGCGGAAAATAAAAAATCAGTGAAATATTCGGGAATAGAATTATCTGACAAAAATATGCTTGGAGATTTATTAACGAAAATTACCCAAACAAAAGGAAAAGAAGCTATCGAAGAATTAAATAACTCGTTAATCAAAATAAGAGAAAAGTATAAACCTTTGATACTTTCAAAAATGGAGATTTATAAGGAGAATAAAGAAAAAGCCGAACAACTAGGAGTTGTATTAGAATTTTCTCCGGAATTTTTAGAGAAACAAGCTGGAAGTATAGAAATGTTTAAAGAAAAAGGAGGATATTAAAATGAAAAGATTAGTTTATTTAAGTTTAATTGTCCTATTTTCAAATTCTTTGTTTGCTATGCCCTATAATAACATATTATTTTCTGCCTTTCACAAAGAGAATAAGGAATTTGAAAAAAAAGAGCAGAAAAATTCTGATTTGCATTATTTTAAGGCAAGGTATTATAACGCGGATGTGGGAAGATTTTTAAGTCCTGATCCGCATACGTTAAATCCAAGGAGTTTGGAATTGAATGATCCACAAACGTTAAATCCTTACGTATATTGTACGAATAATCCGAATAAGTATGTTGATCCAAATGGGAAGTTCAGAGTCTATGCGTTTGCCAATTGGAATACTTCTGCGAAATTAGAGTATACATATCAGTTCGAATTTACAAGCCCAAAACAGGAAATAGGGAGTCCAATTGCGAAATGGATCATTAGACGTACACCTATAGGTAAAGTTTTTACAATCGGCGAATATGCGGTAAAAGCAGCTGAGGCAGTTGGTGCTAAGAGAGCAGGTGCGGGGAGAATAAAATCTCTTAAGGATCCTGTGAAGGAATTTCGTTTAGAGAAGGCAGAAGCGAAAACCGATCCTAAAGCTGAGAAAATTTATGGAGAAAAATTTGGTAAAAACCAAGGAAGAATAGGTCCTGGCATTTCTAGAAAGGAGGCAGAGGGGTTTCTGGAGGAAGTCGAAGACATCGAAGGAGCTGAAAACCTATATGAATATGACAGAATATTAGATCAAGCCGATCAAGACGCAGATAGACTCTGGTGGAATAAAATTTGGGATGCAGCCCTAGAAAAAGAATAAAAACTTAAAGGAAGAAATTTACAATGAGCAACAAATATAGCTTGATAATCTTTTTTTTAGTAGTATTGATCCCCTTGTCGTGTACGAGGAAATCTGAAGAGAAAAAAATCATTAAAGACAACAGTTATCTCCCTCTTGCTGTTGGCAATTATTGGAGATATAGAGAATATCCCGGCTATGGGATACTTGGATATGATGTAAACGAGACAAGAGTTATTGATACGATCAGAGTAAGTGATACCTTATTCTACAAATTAATAGATTCTTATTCCAGAGATAAAATTGCATGGTTTTTATATAAAGACTCGGAAGGTAATGTTTGGGCAAAAGACTCCTTATCGGGACCTTCAAATCTATATCAAAAAAAACGAACAAAAGATTTGGACTATGTACATCATTTATTAGAAAGCACTGATAGTTCTAGGGTTAGCTTCGATTTAGTAGACACAATTGAAGTACCAGCAGGTATATTTGAATGCCTAAGATTTAAAATTATTCCTTTAGACGATACAACTATACCGCCTCATTACGAATGGTATAGTAAAGGAGTGGGGCTAATAAAGAGATGGGCTGAGATAAAAGAAATTAATGGAGTCGGAGAAACTTTAATTAAAGCCAAAGTCAACGGCGTTAAATATCCATAAAAACGTATTTCTTACAGCAAGCGATAGAAAAAGAATGAAAACTTAAAGGAATAAAGTAGTCATGCGCAACAAATATAGCATAATGTTCTCTTTTTTATTAGTATTATTTTCTTTTGCATATACGAGAAAATCCGGGACGGAAAAGATAGTTAAAGACAACAGTTATCTCCCTCTTGCTGTTGGCAATTATTGGAGATATAGAGAATATCCCGGCTATGGGATACTTGGATATGATGTAAACGAGACAAGAGTTATTGATACGATCAGAGTAAGTGATACCTTATTCTACAAATTAATAGATTCTTATTCCAGAGATAAAATTGCATGGTTTTTATATAAAGACTCGGAAGGTAATGTTTGGGCAAAAGACTCCTTATCGGGTTCCTCAAATCTATATGAAAAGAAACTTACAAAAAATTTAGACTATATAGATGTATTAGAAGATAAGGATAGCGTTAGGATGAATTTCATTTCCGAAGATACAATTGAAGTGCCGGCTGGCACATTTAGATGTTTGAAATTTAAGCTTACTTTTTTTGATGATACAACTACACAGTATTATATGTGGTACAGTGAAGGAGTAGGTTTGATAAAAACTTGGTTTGAAATAAAAGATTCTGAAGGAGAAGGAGGGTCTATTTTAGTCCAAGCTAGAGTCAACGGTGTTAAATATCCATAAAAACGTATTTCTTTCAGCAAGCGCTTGAGAAAGCAGGAACCGAATATATTGATCATTAGTTTAAAGAGTAAAGTTAAAATTTCTCTGTTTATTATTAGCACAGGATTTTTAGTTGCTCCTTTTGCAAGTAGTATTAAATGAAGATGTATATTAAAAAATATCTCTCAATGAGGAGGATTATAATGTCTATTAAATGTTTTTTTACGATGGCAATTTTTTCCGTGGGTTTCATAAGTGCTTGTTCAAATACTATCGAAGTGGAAAATTTGGATTATAATTATATAAAAGAACATATAGATAAACTTGAGTATACTTATGAGGAAGCTTTAATATCCAAACTTGATTCCTTAAAGAGATTACCTGGAAAAAAAGTTGAGAATCTATTGAAAGAGGCTATCGTAAATCCAAAAGATAACAACCAATTAGGAGAAAGCATATTTTACGCTGGTATTCTAGAATTAAAAGATATGAGAAAGACAATCTCTGATATACATTCCTATGATTTACATGTAAACCTAAGTCAGGACTTCTATTATTGCAAGGTAAATCAAGACAAAGAAAAACACTTAAAATATCTTAAATTTTACTGTGATATTTCAGGCGTGAATCCGAAAGATGAAAACATTCCTCCTCTAATTCATGGAGCAATGTTTCATTCAATATTTCTTTTGGGGTGGATATTTGAAAGGCAAAGCCTTGAAATGCTGGAATCATTAGATACGAAAAATATGGATGGCGCTCTGAGTGAAACTCATTTCGAATCTATTAAGAGGATAGAATTTGTCCTAAATAAATTTAGGAAATAAAAATATTCATTTTTTTAGATTCTGTCAAGATTGATGAAATTTGAAATGTTTGGGTGAGAAACATAATATTTAAAAAGCTCCTAAAGCAATTAAGATAACTGAGGGTAAATTTCTTATGGGCATCCAAGACCAGAGGATTTGTAATGAAGTAATAAAAAAAATCTTATTTGGTTTTAAATTTCTTTTTGTTAAAATAGTTTAGGTATATTTTTATCGTTGATAAAAAAATAAAATCGGCTTAAAAATTCAAATAATTTTCTTCCAAAAAAATTTAAGAATCTCTTTTTATAACGTTTTTATTTCTTATTTCTCTTTTGATATTTTCTCTACAAGCAGGCACACAAAGGGCGTTGCGGAAGACTCGAAGGGTCTGAAGCCGACCGGCTGTGACTGCCGGGGTGGGGTCAAGACGGCTTGCGCTTGCGAATGCAAGCAAGTCTAAGGCTTTCGTCCGAGCGATAGCGAGGGCGAAGCCAAAGGCAGCCCGACGCAAGGCG
>CAYYUB010000110.1:0-4959 GCA_964474855.1 uncultured bacterium | reverse complement strand
TTTCCTCCTTGAAAGCAGGGGTCATACTCACTTCGATGGAGTTTATATATATTTGATTTTCTCCGAGCCTTATTTCCGGATTTTTTAGTAATTCTGTGGCATACGATTCAAGAAATTCGCTTTCAGGAGAGGAAACCCAGAGGTCAAAATTATCTTTAAAGATTAGACTTTTGCTTTCGTTATTGTAATTACATTTTCCTTGAAGTCGCGAAAAAGTGAACATTTTAAATGACCTTTTTCCATCTGTATATCCTTTGTTGTGAAGAAAGTCCGATAGCTTATTTGAAATATTATTATAGATAAATGACTGAACAAGATAGTTATAATTTACAGGAATTCTGAAAATATTGTTTGCTGGTGAGAATTGTATTTTTATCCGCATTCTTCTTCCATTTTTCTATAATTTATAGAATGTGGAAAATGAAATATATTGCTGTATAATAAAAAATTCATTATTAAAATCATTTTTTACTATAATTATAGTAATAATCTAAATTATTATGTCAAGCCCGAATTTTTATCTCAAAAATTTGTGTAAATCTTATCTGATTGATTTTTCAAATCAATATATTGGTAAATCTGTGGTTAATTAAACTTTTTTGGTATGGTGTGGATGGGTGGTCGTGCTTGACAATAAATAAAAAAAGATTAAAATTTAATCAAATGAACAGAAGAGATTTTTTGAAAAGCCTAATGGTTTTACCTCTAACTACTATCGCAAAAACATTGCAAGAAGGCTATTACGTTAATCCAAAAGTAGCCTCATATTGGATAAAAAAAGAAGGGAAAACCGTTCAGTGTCAGAATTGTCCTCACGGGTGTATCTTGAAAGATGGGCAGAGAGGCTTTTGCAGAGTACGAGAAAATAGAGACGGAAAACTATACACGCTCAGTTATGGGAATCCCTGTTCTGTTCATATCGACCCGATTGAAAAGAAACCTCTTTACCATTTTTTTCCCGGAACTAACGCTTATTCAATTGCAACAGCGGGATGCAACTTGAGATGTAAGCACTGCCAGAATTATCAAATATCTCAGGTTGCTCCGGAAGAAACAAGTAATTACAAATTTCCTCCGGAAAGATTGCTTGAAGACGTACTGCATTATAAGAGGAAATACAATATAAGTTCAATAGCCTATACATATACAGAACCCTCGATTTTCATCGAATATATGATAGATTCGGCAAAAATCGCAAAAAGAAAAGGTATCAAAAACGTGTATCATTCAAACGGATATTTAAATGAAAAACCGCTTCTTGATCTTATACCCTTTCTTGACGGAGCCAATATTGATCTTAAATTTTTTAAAAATGATTCATACAGAGATATATCTTCCGGCAGTCTCCAACCCGTACTTGATACTTTAAAAAGACTTAAGGAGGGAGGAGTCTGGTTGGAGATCACTTATCTTATAGTCCCGACTATAAACGATGGAAAAAGAGAAATAAAGGAAATGACAAACTGGGTTCTGAATAATTTAGGATCGGGTGTTCCGATACATTTCTCCAGATTTTACCCTACCTATAAACTTGAAAATCTACCTCAAACTCCATTAAAGATCGTAGAAACAGCGAGGGAGATTGCTCTTGATATGGGAATTAAACACTCTTATGTTGGGAATGTACCGGCAGGACATCCCGGCGAGAACACTTATTGTCCTGCCTGCGGAAAGTTATTAATAAAAAGACGGGGATATTACATCCTCGAGAACAATATCAAGAAAGGTGTTTGTTCTGGATGCGGAGAAAAAATAGCGGGTTATTGGATATGAAAATATTAGACATTGAATCCCTGGTTAAAGTGTACCGTTCTCCTTTCTTGATGAAGAAATCGATCGGCATAGATGGGCTTGATATGGAAATTGAAGAGGGGGAAATCTATGGATTGCTTGGTCCGAACGGAGCAGGGAAAACGACAACACTTAAAATAATAACCGGTTTACTAAAGAAAACTTCAGGAAACATAAGATTATTCGGTGAATTAGACCCTTTACAGGCAAGAAGGCGAATTGGTTTTTTGCCGGAGAATCCTTCTTTTTATCCACATCTAACAGGTGGAGAGATGGTCAGGTTTTACGCGAAACTATACAACATTAACCTTTCCAGAGAGGAAATAGAAAAGAAATTAGCATTGGTTGGATTGAAGAAAGTTATTGACAAAAGAATAGGGGGATATTCAAAGGGTATGATTCAGAGGATAGGATTCGTTCAATCTTTTATCGGAGATCCCGATTTTGTAATTCTTGATGAACCGCTTTCAGGACTTGACCCTTTAGGTAGAAGAGAAATAAAAGATTTAATTGTTGAAATCAATAGGAAAGGTAAAACAGTTTTGTTCTCATCGCATATTCTTTCCGACGTGGAGGCAATTTGCAGCAGGGTAGGCATAATAATAAATGGTAGAATGAAACAGGTCGGATCAATAAACGATATTCTGAAGAGAGATGTCAGATATATCGAAATAGAATTTGAAGGCCTGAAAGACTCAGAAAAGTTTGAAAAATATGGAAAAATAATAATAGAGGGTGGAGTTAGTTTTCTCCGGATTAAAAGCGAAAAAACAAGAGACAAAGTGATTAAAGAAATAATAAAAAAGAGAGGAAAAATCATCTCGGTCATTCCCGTTAAAAGTACTCTCGAAGAACATTTTATGAAGGCTATAAATGAGTAAAATTTTAACCATAGCAGAGAACACATTTAAAGAAGCAATACGGGATAAGGTTCTCTTCTCAATAATAATAATTGGTTTTTTGCTTATAGCTTCATCCAGGATTTTTATACCTATATCAATAGGTCAAGCAGAAAAGATAATAAAGGATTTTGGAATAAGCCTGGTGGAAATATTTGGTGTTTTGATAGTGGTTTTTATCGGGACGAGAATATTTCATCAGGAAGTTGAGAGAAAAACCATATTTTCTATAATGTCTAAACCGGTAAGTTCCCTCGAATTTGTAACGGGAAAATTTTTAGGATTGTATTATCTCATTGTAGTTGTTCAGATTCTATTGTTTTTTATTTTTTTAATATTTTCTAAATTTTATTTACGAACGGTAGATATATATTTGCTCAATATCCTTTACTTCTTTTTATTCGAATTTTTGCTGCTCGACGCTTTAGCTATCTTTCTTTCCTGCTTTATGTCTCCCTTAACCTCAGGGATTATGGCTTTACTGCTTTTCTTCATAGCTCACCTTACCTTTTACCTCAAGGAACTTACTCAAATGCTTAATATGCCAACTTTGTCCAGACTCTTGAACTTTCTGTATTATGTCTTACCTAATTTTTCAGTGTTTAATATAAAGGCAACGGTAATTTACCATCTACCCCTTACAATAAATTCTTATCTTTTAGCTTTTTCCTATTCGATGTTGTATTCGATGATTTTACTAATTTTTTCGTCTTTTCTATACTCGAAAAAAGAATTTCTATGAAAAGATTGTTCCTTGCGATAATCTTAATTGTACTTCTCGCTTTGACAGAAATAAAAGGATTTAGATGGATTCCAAGACAACAAAGAGAAGAACTGCTTTATTTTCCCTCGAACAAATTTATAAAAGCAACAACTGCAGGTTTTGATCTTCTTTTCGCGGATTTCTTATGGATCGAGACAGGAACCTATTTTGGCAAACATCGCCGAAGTGATAAAAGTTATCCGTATCTTTATCACATGCTTGATATTATTACCGATCTTGACCCAAGATTTATGCCGCCATACACACTTGGTACAATATTACTTACAACCGACGCGGGTAAAAGCGATCTGGCTCTAAAATTCCTTGATAAAGGAATGAAAGATAATCCGGAGCTCTGGCAGATTCCCTTTACCAAGGGATTTATTTATTATATACATAATAAAAATCCTGCAGAAGCATCAAAGTGGTTTCTTCTGGCGTCTTATAAGAAAGACGCTCCCGAAATGGTTCAAAAATTTGCAACCTGGACACTTTATCGGGGCAAAGGAGTCGAAGTAACCTTGCTATTATATTTAAGATTGTATGATACATCTTCAAGTGAGATATTTAAGGAAAAAGCAATAAAAGGAATATCAAAGACACTTTCAGACCAGTATAAGCAATTCCATATGGATAAAGGCTTTTATGTCAAATCTCTGTTTGCTTTGTATAAAAACGGTTATTTACCGTTTATACCGAAAATCCCGGGAGGTATATTTCGAATAGAAAATGGTGAAGTCATCTTCCAACAATTTTAATAAACCCTATAGCAATATCGCCAGATACTACGATATCCTTATGAAAGACGTTAGTTACGATAAATGGATAGAGTATATAATGGATACTATTGAACTCTACAATATTAAAGCCACACCTTTATTAGATGTAACCTGCGGTACGGGAAATTCAATATTACCATTTGTAAAGAAAAAAAAGAAACCACTCTTGGGAGTAGACAACTCTATAGAAATGTTAAAGGTTGCAAAAGAGAAAGAGCCAGGTTTGGTTTTAGTTCAGGCAAACGCGATGAGGCTTCCTTTTTTAAACCAGTTCAACCTTGTGGTTTCTATGTTTGACTCTTTAAATTATATTCTTAAATTGGAAAATCTTATTGAAGCTTTTGGTTCAATCAAAGAGGCACTTAAACCTGGTGGACATTTTTTGTTTGATCTGAATACCCCATATGGACTAAAATGTGTTTCGGGAAGAGACGTTCGGGAAGAGAATAAAAATCTTATAAGTATCTGGAGAAATAGCTATAAGAAAGACACAAAAACATTAACTCTTCATTTAACTCTTTTTGTAAAAAAAGATGCGAACTGGCAGAGAGTTGACGAAATCCATAAAGAAAGAGGATACAATGAAGAAGAAGTAAAATATGGGCTTAAAACTTTAGATCTTCAAGTTATCGATGCGTTCAAGTGTTTTGAGCATTCGAGAGTGGATAGATATACAAAAAGAATTTTGTATATAGCCAGGAAAAATAAAAAAGGGGCAGATTAACTG
>CAYYUB010000109.1:2816-4970 GCA_964474855.1 uncultured bacterium | reverse complement strand
TATCTGCGGTTACGTAAATCGGAATGTTTGCTTCGATGAGTTTTTTGTAAAAGGTGGTTATGTCATCGGTTTTTCCTCTGTTTACAACCACAAAACCGTTTTTCTTAAGAAGGTCTGTTTGCTCCTGTTTTTTTAGGTATTTGTCTGAAACGGAAGAAAAATTAGTAACTTTGTTTAAGTCCAAAGGAAGGGAATAATGGGGCATGTCGATTTTGAAATCTTCTTTAATTGGTTCATAGTATTTTAAAAATGCACTGCTTAGGTCTTTATCTTTGGATACGGAAGATACAGGTAAGTTTTCTTCAACGGAAGAAGTACAGTTTGAACAACCAAATAAGAAGATTAACAATAGAGAAATTTTAAAGATATTACTTTTTATAAATTGCATAATTGTCCTCCTTTATTATCACTGTTAGTGTGTTTCCGGAAAATGTCAAGGCTTTGATGAAAAACACCAGTTATTTTAATTATAGTAAATTAAACAAAAGAAGTTTTCTATAAAAATAAAGAAGCAGGAAACGATTTTACATTTTTTCCTGCTTCTCTCCGTAATTAGAAATCGGTTTTTTTTATTTGATTACACTTAATTTGAGAGTACCTTCTTGCCCTTCGATCTCTCCAAAAAAGATTCCCGTTGTAAGATTTTTAGTATCAAGTGCATATCTTGCTATGGCACCTCTGAGACTCTCCTGTGAGATGGTTTCAACTAACTTACCGGTAACGTCGTATATTTTAAGTTCAGCATCTTCATTGGTAACTCCCGATACTTCGAGTACCACCGAAGCAGTAATAATATTGGGAGATATTTTTAGAATTGAAGGGACTTTTTTCTCTTCTATACCCGAAGTAATTACGTAGAAGTTTACACCTGTTGACCCCGGCGGAACAGTTTTATCTCCGCCATACAAAGACCAATCATAATCTGATAAGCCAACAAAGTAATGGGTCGCATGAGATGAAACAAGTATTCTATAATAGCCTGTGGAATAAGTTCCATTTGTTGGTGCTGATCCGGTTGAATCGGAATTAGCCCATAATTCTACTCCATCTGCTACAGAGCCGTCCACAAAGACGGTTCCGGCTATTACCGAATCACATGAAAAGACAGTGAAAGTGTCTGGGAGCGTATCCGGAGGATAATTGAATCGTGCTGTATCATCCGTTTTCGGAGTCATGTAATACGGATCGGATTCCTGAGTGAATTCCAATGTCCAGGCGTTGCTATCCTGTCCTGCAGGACTTGTATGTAATAGTAATTCTCCGGAACCGCCGGTAGCAAAGCCGGACTTAGTACAATGGTGAGGAGTGTTGAACCCATTTGTGAAGTAACCCATAGCCTGAGCGCCAATGGGGCTCGTATAGAGGGATCCATATTCATCTACAAAAGTACCGCTAAGTGCAGCTCCATCTATTGGAATTAGCGAGTCATTTAAAGTTTCGTTACCTGTAACCAGAACTGAATCTTCGGATAAAGTGCCTAAATAGTCCGGCAGGACATCACTAAAAACCATAGTAATAATCTTGAAATATCTGCCGGATAGAGAATCGTGGACGTTAATTGAGTAGTTACCATTTGAATCAGTTACAGCCCCAATAGGTTCAAATTCATCGTCCATTGGTAGAGGCCCAGTCATCACTATTACGCCTGCCGTATCAGGTGCTATTATCTGTCCGCTGATGCTGAGGGAGCTGCTAAGAGGCTGTACATGGAGTATTACCTGATCCGATCCCACACCGTCTGTTACAGTGTAAATAAAATTACCGCTAACCGGGAAACTCTCGACGGTAGTTGATATAAAAGTATTAATTGTTTCATCGATGTCTTCCCAACCGCCGTCGATTAGATAGTAATATCCGATTACAGGATCGTTCGGATCGGCTACCCCGTTGTTGTCGAGGTCAATATAGGCAATGACGCTACCCAAAGTATCTCCGATTTCAAGAGTGCCTTGTATAAACATGCTGTCACCCAATGTGATTGTAACAACTGAGTCACCGTTTATTAAAAACCCGGTTGCTCCAAAGAGAGTAAAAGATAAAAGTAATACTAAATAAATTTTCCGCATAAACCCTCCTTATAATTATTTTATTTTAATAAATATATGTATAGGTTCCTTATATATATATTATATATATTCTTTTTACATGTCAAGG
>CAYYUB010000109.1:0-2716 GCA_964474855.1 uncultured bacterium | reverse complement strand
CATGCGGAAATAGATAGCGCTTTAATGTATTTGAATCTTGAAAGAGAAGCAATTAACTTTGCTCGATTGGAATGGTTGGAAACTTCTCTTATTTTGCCCGTTGTTAGAGATTTAATGTATTCGCCTTTAAGTGGTGAGAAATATGCTAATAAAATAAGAAGCGCAATCAATGAATCTGATATGAGTTTGATAAAGACTGTTGCAGGAGATATAGAAATACCTGTTGATGTTCCGGAGGCGGAAATATCTTCGGTTGAAGAACTGGTTACCGTCATAAATAGTATGGGGCGATTATGCCGGGAAGCTTTTTCCGATTTAACCGATAGGGAAGAGCTTATACTGCTTGCCAGTCTTCCCGGAAGGTGGGAAATGGAAGATTTTCCGGAGGATGATTGGCTTAATACAGTTTTACTTGATAGATATCAACTTCCTTTTGACACAACAGGTATTAATGAAGACACTATTATGAGTATTATTCAAAAGGTGGATTATAAAAAAATAGTGCAGTCGGGAATGTTAATGGTGCTCCTAGCAGAAACGATTCCTGAGTTTATTGGTCGATTAGAAGATTCCGAATTGCCGATGAGATTTGAAACCAACTTCGGATCCTTAATTATAGGTTCAAGAGGAGAAGATAAATACGAGGGAATACCTTTTGTTATTGATCCGGGTGGAGATGATAAATATATAGATTGCGGGGGTGCCATAGGGTTGATTGACTCATCAAGTGGGATAAGTTTTATAGTCGATTTGTCTGGGGATGATATATATCGCTCAAAAGAAATTGTATCGGTTGCATCCGGTCTTTTTGGGGCGGGCTTAATATTTGATTTTGAAGGTGATGATCTTTACCGTTCAAGTCATTACTCGATTGGTTGCGGCTATCTCGGATTCGGATTGCTTAAAGATTTTAGCGGGGATGATGTTTATAGAGGAGGTATTTTTTCTCTTGGCGCTGGGAATTTCGGTATTGGCTTGCTTTTGGATTCTGAAGGTAATGATTTCTATTATACGAATTGCTATGGCGAGGGTTTTGGAAGCACTAAAGGATTCGGACTACTGAGCGATATGGAAGGTTCTGATATTTATTATGCCGGCGGAAAGTATTTTGATACTCCTTTAAATCCGGATTCTTACAACTCGATGTCGCAAGGGTATGCGATGGGAATAAGGCCTGATTTTGGTGGGGGTATAGGGTTCCTTTATGATAGAAGCGGTAATGATTTTTATAATGCGGATGTTTACGCTCAGGGTACAAGTTATTGGTGCGGAGCGGGATTTTTGATCGATGAGAGCGGTCAGGATAGATACCTTGCGACAGAGTACGCTCAAGGTGCAGGTATTCATCTTTCATACGGATACTTGGCCGATTTAAAAGGAGATGACCATTATTTCTCGAAAATGGGTCCATCTCTTGGAGAGGGGCATGACCTTGCTTGCGGTATTCTTATTGATTCTTCAGGTGATGATTGGTATTCGGTTTCGGGTGGACTTGGTGTAGGTCTTACCAACTCTTTTGGATTGTTCGCGGATCTTTCAGGGAGTGATGTTTATAATATTACAGAAAAACTCGGTATAGGTGACGCCAATTACGCGAGAGGGTTTTCGGGTCTGGGGATTTTTCTGGATCTTAAAGGTAAAGATTTTTATACTTTTGGAAGGGGTGGGGATGAAAGTTATTGGATTAATGGTGATTACGGTATTGGTATCGATAAGAACAGTGATGTCGATGAAGAGATACTTCAGAGAGGAGTTCCGGATTTCTCTGGTATGCTGATAGACGAAGTCTTTGAAATTGCGTCGGAATGGGGGGTTGGGGATAATAAAAGTAGAGTAACCGATGCGAGAACAGAGCTTTCCAAAAGAGGAAGAGAAGCGCTCGATTATATCTTCGATAAAAAAATCAGTACAAAGAGGGGATTGGAATTCCGTGCCATAGAAAAAACTCTTAAGGGCATAGAGGATTCTTTGTTAATCGAAGAATATCTGGGTTCTAACGTCAATCACCTTGATGAGAGAACAAGGAAAAACGTTCTAGTACTTATAGGTGAGCTTGGCTTGGAATCACTTAGTGATTCTCTTATTTCTATTCTTGACAGAGAGGGGACTGACAACTTTAGAAGAGCGATAGTCTATGCGATGGGTAAGCTTAAGGAAAAAAGAGCTGTGAATAAGATAATTTCGTTTTTAAAGGAAGATGAGCCTTTAAAACTTGTTTCCATAAAAGCTTTAGGAGAAATTAACGATACGAATACCATAGACGGTTTATTGCCTTTTATTAACAGTAAATCTGTCGCTGTAAAATCGGCAGCTATTCGTTCGCTTTCCCAGTTTGATACTCTTATAGTTCCTTACCTGGAAAAAAGGGTTAAAGGAGATTTTGCTTGTGAGTTATTATTGATTGCGGCAAAGGCAGTTAAAAAGGACAGTTCCGATTATAGGGAGAGGGTAAAAAATATTTTGTTTAAATATATAGAAAATTCGGACTGGAAAAATAGGGAATATGCTGCAAGAGGGCTTACTATACTTGGCGGGGAAGATGTAGAAGAGAAATTTGAAAAGATTGTCGATTCCGAAGAAAGTACTATCGTAAAGAGCATTATTCGAAGATATTTAGATACGTTGCCACGAAGGCAAGAAGAATAGGTCTTAGGTATTTGGTTTTAGGTTTTAGTGAACAATTCACATTTCAAGGTTTACGTATGTTTGTATCGCT
>CAYYUB010000108.1:0-5020 GCA_964474855.1 uncultured bacterium | reverse complement strand
TGCCCGCCCTGTTCGGCGTAGAATGGTGTTTCGCTTAAAATAATTTCAAAATCGCTGGCGGTTTTTCTAAAGGCTAAAATTTCGCTTGTAGATTTTTCTTTATCATAACCAACGAATTTTCCTTGCTCTTTTTTTACTATTTCCCACTGAATCTTATCTTCGGTTTCAAATTCATGTTTTTTACGTGCCCTCTCCTTCTGTTTTTCCATTTCTCTCTTAAATCCTTCTTCGTCTACCAAAAGGCCTTCCTCTTCGGCTATTTCCTTTGTTAGGGTAACTGGAAAACCGTAAGTGTCATACAGCTTAAAAGCCTGTTCTCCACCTATAGTCGAAACTTTCTTACTTTTACATTCATGAATGATCTCATTTAAGATAGAAATTCCGGAGGCAAGGGTTCCCATAAAATTTTCTTCTTCCGACTTAACGATAAGGGTAATTTGTTTAAGTTTTTCCTTCAGGTAAGGATACCGCTTTTTCATTATGGAAGTAACAGCAGGAACAAGTTTATTCAATATTGGTTTTTCCACACCAATTTTCTTACCTGAAGTTAAGGCACGTCGTACCAATCTCCTTAAAACATATCCTCTCCCGGTATTTCCGGGATATGCACCCTCGCTTATTGCGAAAACTAACGCCCTTGTATGATCCGCAATAATATTAAAAATCCTTTCGTTATCTTTGTATTTTACTCCGGATAGATCTTCTGCGGCCTGAATTATAGGGAAAAATAAATCTGTTTCAAATATGGAAGGTTTATTTTGCATTACCATTGTGAGCCGTTCTAATCCCATTCCCGTATCGACACCTTTGTTTTTCAGCGGAAGCCTTCCCTCCTCAGTATGGTCATACTGAGGAAAAACATGATTCCATAATTCAATATACCTATCGCATTCTCCGTCAAACTCACATTTTCCAAATTTCTCGCCCATATCATAAAATATTTCCGTATCAGGTCCGCAGGGGCCTTTACCTCCTGCGGGTCCCCAGAAATTATCATCCCGTCTGATTATTTTCTCTTCAGGGACTTTAATTTTATCTTTCCATATATTATAGGCATCATCATCTTTCGTATATACGGATATAAAAAGCTTTTCTTCGGGTATTCCGAGAACCTCTGATAAGAATTCCCATCCCCAGGAAATAGTTTCCTCTTTGAAATAATCGCCAAAGGAGAAATTTCCGAGCATTTCAAAAAAAGTATCGTGCCAGAAAGTTTTCCCCACTTCAGTTAAATCGGAAAGCCTGAGGCACTTTTGAACCGACGCTGCTGTTTTAAATTCCAACGGAATTTCCCCGGACCATAAAGGCTTAAACTGGACCATTCCTGCAGAAGTAAAAAGCAGTGTTTTATCTGTAGGGACAAGCGGCGAGGAATCTACTATTTTATGTCCTTTTTCCTTGAAAAATTTTAGAAAATCTTCTACTAATTTATCCGAATTCCACATATGCTCATAATAATAAAGTCTATTTTATTGTCAAGCTTAAAGAATCACAGAGAACGCAAAGAGCGAATGAGTAGATGGGTAGATGAGTGGATGAATAACCAGTTAACTAATCAACTAGTATACTAACCTCTCCTTACTTACAATTATCTAATTATTATCTCTTGACGCCGCAATAATTGTTTGTATATTGCAGCATTATTATATAACTTCAAAAATATCGATCTATTCATGGAGGAAAGGAGACAATGAAAAAGAAAGAGTACTTAAAAAGCGAAATTAAACATATAGATATAAAAAGCTTTAATTCTATACCGATTATTGAGCAGTTCGAGAAAACAGCTTTCCAGGCAAGAAATCTGGCACACGCTGCAAAAATTTACGATAAGATGTTATCGGATAAAGAATGTTCTATAATATTATGTCTTGCCGGTTCTCTTTTTAGCGCGGGACTGCGAAAAATCGTATATGATATGGTAGAAAATAATATGGTTGATATCATTGTTTCTACGGGAGCAATCATAGTTGACCAGGATTTCTTTGAAGCGCTTGGTTTTAAACATTTCCAGGGAACACCACAGAGTGACGATAATGAATTAATGGAACTAATGATCGATAGAATATATGACACATACATTGATGAGGAGCACTTGAGGATTTGCGATATGACTATATCGGAAATCGCCAACGGTCTTGAATCTATACCTTACTCCTCCCGTGAGTTTATTAAGTTTATGGGAAAATATCTTCAAGGAAAAAATATAGGTAAAGAGTCGGTAGTTCGGATAGCTTACGAAAAAAACCTGCCGATATTCGTACCGGCTTTTTCCGATTCAAGTGCCGGTTTCGGATTAATCTATCACCAGTGGAAACTTAAAGATAAACCTAAAGTATCAATAGATTCCGCTAAGGATTTCCTTGAGCTTACTAAGGTAAAGGTTAATACTAAAGAAACAGGTCTGGTAATGATTGGGGGAGGAGTTCCTAAAAACTTTGCTCAGGATGTAACAGTTGCTGCCGATATTCTTGGAAAAGAAGTAAATATGCATAAATACGCAATACAGATAACAGTGGCAGATGAAAGAGATGGAGGTTTGTCAGGTTCCACTTTAAAAGAAGCGCATTCATGGGGAAAAGTTGACGTAGGTTCGGAACAAATGGTTTTTTCCGAAGCAACGATAGGGTTTCCCCTTTTAGCAAGCTATGCTTACCACAAGGACAGCTGGAGAAATAGAAAAGAAAAGAAATTTAGCATTATGTTAGATAAAAAGGAGAGTTGATAAATGATACCAAAAAAGGTATTTTTTACCAAGGGTGTCGGTATTCATAAAGATAATCTCGCTTCCTTTGAGCTTGCCTTAAGAAATGCCGGTATAGAAAAATGTAATCTGGTTAACGTTTCCAGTATTTTGCCTCCTTACTGTAAAGAAATTTCGAAAGATAAAGGTGTCGGAGAGTTGAAAGCCGGAGGAATCACTTTCGTTGTTATGGCAAGAAATGCTACCAATGAACCTAACCGTCTGGTATCTTCCGCTATTGGAGTTGCAGTCCCCAAAGAAAAAAATAATTACGGATATTTATCAGAACATCATGCCTTTGGGGAAACCGCTAAAAAGAGCGGTGAATATGCTGAAGATCTCGCAGCCACCATGCTTGCTTCAACTCTGGGTATACCCTTTGATTCCGACCAGGCATGGGATGAAAGGAAACAGGTGTACAAGGCAAGCGAGCATATTTTCAAGACAAGACACGTTTGTCAGTCCGCACAAGGGAATAAAGACGGTCTCTGGACAACCGTCCTTGCCGCAGCGATTTTCTTAACTTAAAGTAAATGTCTAAATCCCTCCCCTATAATTTCGGCGGGCTTGAAGATAAATTCTTAAATTATCAAGATTCAAAATTTGTAGTTTTGCCCGTACCTTTTGACAAAACAAGTTCCTGGATAAAAGGCTCGGAAAGGGGTCCAAAAGCAATAATCGAAGCTTCAATGAATATGGAACTCTACGACCTCGAGACAAATTCTGAAGTATATAAAAACGGAATATTTACCTCAGAAGAAATTCTGTCAAACAGTTCCGAAGAAATGATAGAATGCGTTTACGATCGAGTAACAGAATTAATAAAGGATGGTAAATTCGTCGTAACTCTGGGTGGTGAACACACGGTTTCTCTTCCTACAATAAAAACACACCATAACATTTATAATAATATCTCTATTCTTCATCTTGATGCGCATTCCGATATGAGAGATACCTATCTTGGAAACAAATTCAGCCACGCGTGTGTAATGGCAAGGGTAAAAGAAATAAATGATAATATTATTTCAATAGGAATAAGAAGTCTGGATTCATTGGAATTGAATAACATCAATAAAAATAATACATTCTTTGCCAAAGATATTTTCGATTCTGAAAACTGGATAGGAGAGGTAATAAGCAAACTCAACCAAAACGTTTATATATCAATAGACCTGGACGTTTTTGACCCTTCGATTATGCCTTCTACAGGAACTCCCGAACCGGGTGGTTTAGACTGGTATACGGTAATAAATTTTCTTAATGAAGTTTGCAAAAATAGAAATTTAATAGGTTTTGACGTTGTGGAACTTTGCCCCACTGAAAATATAGCACCGGATTTTCTTGCGGCAAAATTAATATATAAATTACTTAGCTATAAATTCTCGTTATCATAGGATTATAATCAATCCCAATCAATGTTACCGTATCTGTCTTGCGGAAACCTATCATCTATCTTCTCATAAAGTTTGGTTTCGCCTCTTGTTACTTTCGTAGCCATTACCCATTCCCCCCCGATGCGTTTTAGCCGTATCCACTGCGTGCAAAAACCATTTCGCGCGAAAATGAAAACATTATACCTCTTCTCATTTTCATAACCAAGATTGATACTTCCTACCCTCTGAGTTATACCCGGAGCAATATTACCGATATCGATATCAATCGAAACTTTTGCGGGCTGCTCCTGCGTTATTTTTTCAAATTCATTAACGTCGAAGATTTTAAAGCTAACGTCATATAAAGGATATTCTCCCATGGGAATGGCAACTAATGATGCGGTATTATTCCTTGAATTAATAGAAACCAAGGATAAATGGCAAAAACCATCTCCACCTGTTATATAATCATTTGTTTTTTCGAACTCTTCATTTCTTGCCTTTAACTCGATTTCAAGCTTTCTTGCTTTCCCTTCCGACCAGAATGCACCTATAGCAATAATAATCGCGCCTATAAGAATTAACGTCTTTGACCTCCTTGCCTTCCAAAATATCCCGATAGCGCTGATAATTATCCCAAGAAATATAATCGCGTTCGGGTTAAGTAAATAAGCTTTAATATTTATCATAACTATTCTCCTTTATTTCCGATTAATTTATTTGATATAGATTTGGCTACCTATTAATTTTGTTTTTTCTTTTCTAAAAATATATTATATTTATATCTCTTTGTCAAGGAATGTCTTAGGCTTTTCTAAGAATTCCGCCATATATTCGATTATTATTGAATAATAAAACAGGACATTTGTCCTAATAGGTCAACTCTCAACCAAAATCTAAAAACAAT
>CAYYUB010000107.1:0-5058 GCA_964474855.1 uncultured bacterium | reverse complement strand
CAGGAATAACTCCTGTTGAGAAAAAAGCTGTGATGAATACTGTTCAGGAAGCAGGGGCGAGAGAAGTTTTGCTAGTTTCCGAGCCTATAGCCGGAGCCATGGGAATGCACCTCCCTGTAAAAGAGCCTACAGGGCATATGGTTATTGACATTGGTGGAGGAACCACAGAGATCGCAGTAATTGCTTTATCGGGAATTGTAAATCAGGTTTCAATTAAAATAGCAGGTAATGAACTGAATGATTCAATCCAGACTTACTTATATGATGAATATAATATGGCGATAGGTAAAGCTCTTGCCGAAAAAGTAAAGAAGGAAATAGGTGCTGCTGCAACAACCGCAGAAGACAGGGAAATGGAGATAAGCGGGCGTGATCTTGTTGATGGACTTCCAAAATCTATTAAAATAAAGACAAACGAAGTTTATGAAGCGATGAAAGAGGCGCTTGGTCTTATGAAAAATGCAATCAAAAAGGCTTTGTCCGAAACGCCTCCCGAGTTAGCGTCTGATATAGTGGAGAAAGGTGTATTTCTTACCGGTGGTGGCGCCCTGATAAGAGATATTGATAAAATGATACAGGAGGAAACGGATTTAAAAGTCGAAATTGCAGAAGATCCTCTTAGATCTGTTGTTATGGGTGCCGGTATAATTCTTAATAATATCGAAGAAAACAGAAATCTATTGATGGAATCTATATAGTGGAAAAAAAGATCCTGCGGGTTTATCTTTTATTTTTTTGTATATCATTATTATTCATAGTAATAGACGGATTTAGTGATATCAAACTGCGGGATAAATCCTACGATTTTCTTTCACTGAATTTTCGTAATTTCTTTTCCAGGTTATTGCCCGGTGACGGTTTGAAAGAAGAAAATTCAAGATTGCTTAATAAAATCGCAACACTCTCATACGAGAGGCAAGTATATGATGAATTGAAAAAAGAAAATCAGGAATTAAAGAAAATATTAGAATTTAGATTTAACTATCCGAATCTTATTATACCCGTTGAGGTTGAAAGAAGAACGCCCGAAGAAATTAATCTTTCTTACCAGATTGAGAAAGGTACTTCTGACGGAATAGAAAGAAACGCTGCTGTTATAAGTTTTAAAGGCGTTGTTGGTAAAGTTCTAAAAGTAGGTAAAAATACTTCTATTGTTCAAACATTAAAAAATTATAATTCTGCAATTTCAATAAAGGATACGAGAAGTGAAGCGCAGGGAATTCTTAAGTGGAACAAAAAGTTTTTTATTGAAGGAATACCGGAATATGCGGATTTAAAAGAAGGAGATACTCTCGTAACTTCAGGAAAAGGTTCTGTTTTCCCAAAAGGATTGCCTGTCGGTATAGTTACTTATGTCAGGAAAAAACCAAATGATTATTCATTAGATACGGAGGTTACCCCTTTTGAGAACTTTAACAAAATAGACGTGGTCTTTATTATAAAAAAGTGAAAATCCTTACTTTATTTCTGTTATCTTCTTTTGCGCTTTTTCTTTCTCTAAATTCGGGCAAAATTTTCTTGATAGGAAATATTTCGTTTAAACCCATAATTATTTTACTTTATTTTGTAACTTTATACTGGAATCCATTATACGGACTTTTTGCAGGTTTTTTCCTTGGATTCCTATATGAAATATATTTTCCGGTTTTTACCGGTACTTATCCTTTGATATTTACTTCTGTTGTACTTGGCTTAAAGGTAGTGGAAAATAAAATATTTAAATTTAGATATAATTCTCTTATTTTGTTATTTTGTACTGTTTTACTTATTGGTGTCCTGCAGGTTGTAATTGAAGCCGATAAGATAGACGCTATATTTTATATAGTTTTTACCCAATTGATACCGGAAGCTGTATTAAACAGCGCGGTTGGTTTAGTTATTTTATATTTCATAAAAAAATTCAAATGAGAAAAGCTCCGAGAATATTAACTCTATTTATACTATTAACTTTAGTTTTTAGACTATTTCAACTTCAATTAGTAAGGAAAGACTATTACAGAAATCTATCTGAGAAAAATCGAATGAGAAGAGATATAATTACTCCTCCACGAGGAAAAATCTTATCAAGGGAAGGGGAGGTCTTGGCTGAATCCCGACCTTCTTATTCATTAATTATATATCCTTACTATCTGGATTCGCTTGAAATAAAAGGATTATGCAAAGTTTTTGGAATGAAAAGAAAGGAGATGGTAAAAAGGATAAATCCAAATTTTAGAACCTGCAGAATAAGAAGGCTTTCTTTTGAAGCTACGTCAAAAATAATAGAGAAACAGGAAGATTTTCCTTCAGTTAGATTGATTACTGAGCCTGTGCGTTTTTATGAAAAAGATAAAATATTTTCACATTTATTGGGTTACGCGGGAGAAGTTACCAGAGAAGAGTTAGAAAAAATTGCTAGTGACTATATAATGGGAGATATTATTGGAAAAAAGGGACTCGAATTAGAATATGAACCATTTCTTAGAGGCAAAGGGGGCGTTTCTATTTATGAAGTTGATGCGAGGGGTGTTGTGGTAAGAAGATTTGATGATTCTTACGGTAAATCTCCGGAAAGAGGTTTTAATGTTTATCTAACAGTATCTAAACCTCTAACCCTTTACGCGGATTCTCTTTTTTCAGAGTTTGAGAGCGGAGCATGTGTGGCTATGAATCCGAAAAACGGAGAAATTCTTCTTTATTATTCAAAACCCGGATATAAGTCAAATAAGCTTGCGGCAGGAATCTCTAACATTGAATGGGATTCGCTGCGTAATAATGAGAGCGCGCCACTCTGGGATAGGGTAATAGCAGGGGAATATCCTCCGGGTTCAATCGCGAAAATATGGACTGCTATTATAGGATTGGAAAATAAACTGGTGAAAAAAGAAACAAGATTCACTCCGTGTGACAGTATGTATTGGATTGGGAATCGTTATTTTAGTTGTTGGAAGAGACATAGGTCTTTGAAACTGATTGATGCTATAATTCAATCCTGCGATATATATTTTTACCAGGTCGGCATGTCGATGACTCTTGAGTTGTTTGTAGATAACGCCAGCAAGTTAGGTTTTAGCAGAAAGTGTGGAGTTGATGTGCCGGGGGAAAGGTCTGGTTTCCTACCTTCAAAAGAATGGTATGACAAAAAGTATGGTAAGCGGGGTTGGGCAAGGGGAGTTCTCGCAAATCTTGCGATTGGTCAGGGAGAGATACTTGTTACCCCTCTGCAGGGAGCTACCTTTTTCTCTGCTGTTGCCAACGGGGGATGGACTTACCAACCTCATGTACTAAAGAAAATAACAGATAGTGACGGAAATACAATTAAGAAGCTCAGGCCTAAAAAAATAGATTTACCGGCGTCAGAAGAAAATTTAGAATTTATAAGAGAAGCCATGAAAAATGTAGTGAATACACTTAAGGGTACTGCGTACTGGTCACGGTTAAACGATATAACGGTTGCGGGCAAAACCGGTACAGCTCAAAATCCGCATGGGGAGGATCATTCTCTTTTCGTTGGATTTGCGCCATTTGAAGATCCTGAAATTGTAATATTTACGGTAATCGAAAACGCGGGTCATGGCAGTACTCATGCAGCTCCTGTTACTACGAAATTGATAAAAAGGTACCTAACGGGTAATGGAAAGACAGAGACCCAACCGTCTCCAAAAACGGAACCACAAGATTCCACAGATTAGCACAAGATTTTAAAAACAAATATCTCGCACGGAGTCACTGTGGCACAGAGACCACAAAGAAGAAAAAGCGTGTATTTAAGAAATACACGCTTTTTTATTTAAACTAAAATTTCTTTTTGTTTACAGGTTAATTTTTATGCCGGCTCTGATAGGTATATGGGTCATATTCTCCGCTTCTGTCGCTTCGTCTTTAGAGAATATCATTCCGTAACCAACTTCCGCGAATAATCCCATGCCGCCCATGTTGTAATTTGCTCCGGCATAACCGAGGATACCAAAATCGGTTTCCGATTCATCTTCATAACCTTCTACGTCTACACTAAAGGTAGTCATAGTCATTTCGCCGCCCGCTCCAATGTAGAAAGACATTGGTGCGCCCGGAAGAACAAGATTATACTGAGCCGCGAGAAGTATTATCATGGCTGAAAAGGAAACGTCTACTCCTTCAGTATCCATCCCGAATATAGTCTCATTACTGGATTTCCATGTGTACTCAAAGCCACCGCGTAAACCTACTGGCATACCTGGAAGAGAAAAATCTACTACACCACCGATTGCTGGGCACATCTCCGATTCGGCCTCTTCTTCACCGGGTACTATCATCTCGACGCCGCCGGTTAAACCAATTCCAACACCTGTTCCCGCGGCAAAAAGAGGAGCGCTCATCAACAACAATACTAAACAAACAACTAATTTTTTCATGTGACCTCCTTTTTATAAGGTTTTTGTTTATATAGTATACTCTCTCAACTATAAATGTCAAGGGGTTTTGTTGCATCAGGTGATTTGTTATATAAAAGAAAGATAAAATAAAAAAACGGAATTTTTTCAAATTCCGTTTTTTATATTAACTACCTTTAAGTAATAAAGAACAGATGGTGCCGAAACTAAATTTCTGTCCTTACTTACTGAAAGTAGTGAACTGTACCGATCATAATTTGGTCGGTATTATCCATCGTTTCTTCCATATTTAGTGTAAATCTGTTTGCTATTCTGATGGCATTGTTTTGAGTTATGAAGAGTTCCAAACCTACATCGATTGGAACAGCCATCATACCATCATTAGCGCCACTATATGTGAACGCGGCTCCGCCATAAAGACCTAACATAGGACTTAGAGGCATATGATAAAGAAGACCGATACCGATGTTAAATGCCATATCTCCGGCATCTTCATCGCTGTCAAGTCCCAGAATGGCGTCTATCTCGAGAGCGTCCATTATGAAATAACCGGCATTCACATCAATTTCATATTGTAAATCACCTTCGGCGAGAAAATCACTGGTTCCCCCCGTAAGAACTGCTACGGATTTTGTACCTGCCGGAATCTGCGCAAAGAGACCAAGCACACACACTAACATTAAAACGACTAAAATTTTACGCATAT
>CAYYUB010000106.1:0-5070 GCA_964474855.1 uncultured bacterium | reverse complement strand
TCAGGCTTGTGTTGCTTCCTGTTCTCTAGGCGCAATAGAGATAGAATCAGATTAAAGTTAGTGTATTAGTGAATTAGTTGATTGGTTAATTGGTGAAATTAGGATATAGTATAAATAAAATAGATTTTAGATGCCGGGTACAAGGTACAAGGTAAAAAAAACAAATAAAAAATCCTTTTTAATCTGCGTTCATCTGCGTCCTATTATTTTTTTTCTCCTCTTTGTTTTTTCATTACAATCTTTAGCTGGTACTAAAGGTCAAATTGAAGGCAGTGTGGTTGACGCGAAAACGGGTAGGCCTTTATCTTATGTCAATATAATTATCGTTGGAACCAGCCTGGGAACGGATTGCGAAAGCGATGGCTCTTACCATATAACAAATATTTCTCCCGGTATATATGATATTCAGGCTAGAGGTATAGGTTATCTGCCCTTAACTGTAACGGGTGTTCTTGTAGAAGCGGATCATAGTACCCAATTGGAGCTTGAACTGTTTGCCCCCAGAACAATAAAAGGTAAAGAAATAACAATCGAGGCAGAAAAAGAGATTATTAATATGGATATGTCTTCAAGGGGGTATTGTTCGAATATTGAAGAGATAAGAGAAATTCCTCTGGTTTCGGACCTTGAAGATTATCTCGCTTTTTACTCATTTCAGGAGAAATTGGGATACATGGAAAGAGAAAACCCCGACATTTTGTATATGACTGATGGATTTTCTATATTAGATAACAGGCTGAATACCTCGGTAATGATGCCGCCCTTGTCTGCCGTAAAAAATGTTATTGTTCTTGATGGAGGTTTTGGTGCCGAGTATGGGAATGTAAATTCTTGTGTGGTTAATGTTATAGAGAAAGAAGGGGGTAGAGATTCATATCATGGTTCGGTTGATTTCGGGTACACTTTCCCTCATATGCCGCATCATGGGAGTAGTATTTTTAGCCCTTATAACGTTCACATTCGTCCGTTTGTTGATACGACAGATGGTTTATGTTGGAATGGCACCTCCGTACTGCCGGAAGAAGAAGCGGATGATTACGAATCCTTTGAAGGCTGGATTCAGTATGCGCAGGATAGGGAAAACCAAGGAGATACTCTAAACGCCAATGAGTGGAGAGATTTATTTATGTATGTGTATAGAACCGAAGGCAGTGAGAATCTTGGTCAGATTCCCGGAAGTTATGAAAATGAACCGGGGTACGTGATTGATTTTGGTTTTGGGGGACCTTTTCCGGGGGTGAACATTGTAACTTTTTATGTTTCGAATATAAGGAAAGTAGAACCTTTTTCCCTTCCCGTAACAAGGGAAAATTACGTTATGAATAAAACGGACTGGAAGATGACTTTTCATCTAAAACCCGAGATAAAGCTTAACCTTAAAGGTTTATTCGAAATCACAGAGACTGTTACCAGTGATTCGAGGAAAATATACAAAGACGGCAGAATTTGGGCGCAGAGTGGCAATATTCTTGATAATGCTGCGGGTAAGGATTTTATGTACTGGGTAGATGCTGTTAATCCTTATAATATAAGAAGGTATGGATGGGGTTTGGATTTCAACCATTCTCTTAGTCCGTCTACATTCTATAACCTAAAGATGTTTTACTCACGGTTTAAGCATTCATCAACACCTATTTGGGAAGAGACGAGTTCAAGTACGGATCTCAGGGATACGACAGAACTTATATTTTTTGGAAATATAAGCATACCAAGAGAAACACCCTTTGGTTATGAAAGCTTCGCAGGTAATAATTGTTATTACAGGGATTTACTGCCCACAGATTTTCTGTTCAGCAACTTTGGGAGAACCCAGGGGGATACTTCCTGGATTAACACTATCAATTTTAGCACTGAAGTGACCTCTCAGGTTAATTCGTGGCATCAGCTTAAAAGCGGAATTAAAATTAATTATGATCGGATGAGGGCGCATTTATATAGTGGCGTTCCCGGAGGGATGGGAGAAGTTACCGAGGAGATTTACTGTAGTGTTAAACCTTTTCGGGCAGGATTTTATGTGCAGGATAAATTCTCTTTTGAAAAATCGTATACTAAACTCGGATTAAGATTAGATTATTATAATTCGGGAAGTAGCAATGCTAGATGGAAATTAAGTCCTCGGTTGGGGATATCAACGCCGATTGGAAAGTTCGGCAAATTTTATTTCAATTTTGGTTATTTTTATGAGTTGCCCGAAACCGAAAAGCTTTATTGTGAGTATACCAATTATATGGATTCCATTGGATACCGTGGTAATCCCCGATTAAATTTGCCAGAAAAGATTTCTTACGAATTAGGCTTTGAAAAGAGTCTTTTCGATCAGTATTTATTTAGCGTTTCTGCTTATCACAACGATTATGATAACCAAATAGGTGAGGTGAATTTTGATGGTGATCGAGATATTTCTTATAGCACTTATGCTAGTAATTTTTATGGAGATATGAAAGGATTCGAAATCTCTCTAAGAAAAAGATACGGGAAACTTTTTAGAGGGTTTTTGAAATATAATTTGAATATGGGTTCATACAAAGGGGCAGGAATTGATGATATTCAAATAAAATCAAAAGGGTCTCTTCGCCTTCTTTTAACTTTTGACACATCTGATGATTGGGGAAAGGTACTAAAGAATATTTCAAGCAGTATCCTTTATACGCGAAGGGGTGGAGATTATTTTAGTTACGACCCTTATGCGGATGATCCTTTTGCACCTGATGTTCCAGCTTACATAAACAATCTGAAGTGGCAGGATGAAGCTTACTGGAATTTGCTTTTGAGTAAAGATGTCTCGTTACGGGGTTTCACATTTAGTTTTTACGCGGAAGTTAACAATCTCTTTGATTCTAAATACATAACTAATGATAATTGCTTCAGGGTTGATTCCGCAAATACAGATAAGATAGAGTATCTGCATTCTCTTCATCTTCCTATATATAGAGAGGAAAGATATGCTTTGGATACCCTTCTAATCGACGGGAATGATAGGGTGGGAGAAGTTGATAAGGACTATATAGACAAGCCGGATTTTAAATATTTATATTATACGAATCCGAGATTCTTGCGATTGGGGATAAGAGTTGACTTTTAAAGAAATTTCACCGCAGAGACGCCGAGAACGCAAAGCCCCACCACACCAAATAATTAGCCACAGATTAACACCCTGGTACAGTCGTTCCTCCCTACAGGGCAGGCAGATTCACACCGGATTACTTAACCACACCACAATCTTTATTTCTTTTTTAAAGCTAATAGCTAAAGGCGAAGAGCTAAAATCTGAGTTTAGCAACTAATTTTACGGATAGTGCGAATCTTTTTATTGTGTTTAACTGGTATCTGGTACCCGGAACCTACTCTGACGGTTTATATAACTTCATACTCCGGAATCCGGATTTCATTACTATTTTCCTTAACCGAGGATTGAATATGAAATGTGACTTTAAATTCTTCGAAAATATATTTCTCCTTAATTGTCTTGTCTTTTTGCGGTATTTTTTTTCGAAGTCGTCTAATGAGGAGTGCAGTACTTCTGCTAGTATTAGTGCACTTCTGAAAGCATAACTGATACCTTCGGCAGAACTCGGGCTTATCCAACCTCCAGCCTCACCCAATAACGCAATACCCTTCGTGCCGGTGGAGAGTTGACGTATCCTTACGGGTCGCATAATAAGTGCTCCTTCTCTTTTCGTAGCCTTACCAAAAGCAAATCCGTAATCTTCAAGCTTTTCTTTCAGTAGTAAAAATTTTCCGGATGCCTTATCGTTCGGATTTAGAGCTGCTCCGATAATTAGGTGTTTTCCCTTGGGAATAGTCCAGCAGTAATAATCGGTAATTTCCGGATCGAATACCGTAGAAAAGTATGGTAATTTTCTGTTATCGGCTTCGACCCATTCCTGAATTGCGAAATATGGTTTTGAGGAATGATGCTTTGAGACCAATTGCTTATGTACCAGGGAAGATGCTCCATCTGCCCCTATTAAAATTTTAGTTTTATCTATATAGGTGTTATTCCTATCGCTAAATTTTATTTTGAAATTGCCGTTTTCCGATTCGTATGATTTGAATTGACAGCCAAGTCTTATATCAACACTCAAAGGAATCATTGATAATAGCCAGCGATCAAATTTCTGTCGGTCCATGTTGATATAGTAGCGCTGATAATACCTTTCCAGACCTCGCTGGGTATCGATTGCCCTGACAACGAAAAGTTGAGGTTCGACCAGGACGTTCTTGGGTAAACCCAATCCTAATTTTGACAACAGCATCTGTGCATCGGGAGCAAGAAGCCCACCGCAGCACTTTACCGATGATGCTTTTTCGGGTGAAGAGGTTAAATTCCTTTTATCGATTAAAAGGACCTTATACTTATCTCCGATTAACCTTGCCAGGGTACATCCTGCGGGACCGGCACCTATAATAGCTATATCATACATAAAATTTGTTCCTCATTAGAAAATATTTAGCAAGTTCAATAAGTCAAGGGGATTTTTAAGGCGAAGCCTTAAAAATGACAGACGACCGCAGACGGCGGACGGAATAAAAAGAATAAAAAATTTGTGCTATTCGTGTGATTTGTTGTTCCTCTTAGGTGTTGTGGGTTGGGTTTTAGATAAACAAAATAAAAAGGGCGTGGGGTGTGGCTCCGTGCCTCCGTGTCTCTGTGTGATATTAATTTTTGGTGTTGTGGGGTAATCTTGTGTTAATCTGCCTGCCCTGTAGGGAGGAACGACTGTACCAGGGTGTAATCTGCGGTTAAGTTTTACAAGTTTCTAGAAATTCAAAAATAGAATCACGGGGTACCGAAATAGTTAAGGTTTTCTCTTTATAAGAAAATTTAATTCCTTCAATAGTTGAAATAAGTTTTTCTATTTGGGCTTTGCTGATGTCTATTTTCATTTCGCAGGCGAAATATTTTATTCCTTCGTCTATTTTTCTTATTCCCGATGCTTCCGCGAGGATTTTAATTCTTGCCCATTTTAATATACGTATTACATTGGGCGGAAATTTTCCGAATCTATCCTTTATTTCGTTTTCTATTCTTGTTATTTCTTCTAAGTTCCCGGCGGATGAGATTTTTCT
>CAYYUB010000105.1:0-5221 GCA_964474855.1 uncultured bacterium | reverse complement strand
TCTGTCATATTCCTCACCTAAGGAAGATTATAAAAAACTCAAAAACCGCAAGGGGAGAATTTTTGCTCAAAAGGCAAAAATAGTCATGTGTCTGGAGTCACGAGTCAAAAAAACTAATTGAACCACAAAGATCCCAAAGTTTTTCTTTTCGTTTCTCCTACTCAACTACTCAACGACTTTACGACTAAACTTAGATTTGCGGAATCTACGATAGGAACAACGAATCACACGAATATCACAATTTTTTTTAACTGGTATCTGAGATCCGGTACCTGGTATCCAATTACCGTCTTCGGTCATTCTTAAGGCCTTGCCTTAAGAAATGTCTTGTCAAAAACGAAAAAATCCATATTATAATAAAAATGGAAAATTTAAAAGAAAAGGCTTTTTCTCTTTTAAAAAGAAACATAAAAAAGGGACACAGTAAAAATTTCGAAAGAGATTATTTTTACCTGTCCCCTGATTCGGTTCATTTTCACCAGTGGTTCTGGGATTCTTGCTTTCACATAATTGCAATGTCAAAACTTGACTCTGGGACGGCAAAAAAAGAATTTGAAACTCTAATCTCGGTTCAACAGGAAGATGGCTTTATACCGCATATTATTTTCTGGAAATGGAGACTTAGAGACCGCTTCCAGAAATGGTGGCAGAAGGAAGTTAATTCATTAAAAACGAATCTCTTCACTGCAGAAATCCAGCCTCCTGTAATCGGTCTTTCACTTCTCGAAATTTATAAGAACACAAACGATTTAGAGTTCGTTAAGAGAAATATTGAAAAAGTAGAAAAATATTATCTGTATCTTAAAGAAAAAAGAGACCCGGATAAAGACGGTCTCATCTCGATAATAACTCCTATGGAATCGGGCATGGACCTTTGCTCGCATTACGATATTCCATTCGGCAATACAAAACACGACCCTCTGGCAACTAAAAAACATATAACCGAAATACTTACCAAATACAAAAATTGGAACTGGGACCTCGACAAAATTTTCGAATCATCTCTTTTCGATGTAGAAGACGTATCATTCAATACTATTTATTGTCTGGGCTTACATGCATTAGCAGAGCTGTACGGAGAATTCAATGAAAACAAACAGAAAGAAATAAGGAAATGGGCTAACAACGTAAAAGAATGTATCATAGACAAATTATGGTTCGACGACCAACAAATATACTTCAGTTTATATCACAATGGAACTGCAGAGATTCCAATGGAAGTAAAAACAATCTCTTCCCTATTCCCTTTAACTCTTTCCATTCCAAATTTTCAGTTAAATTATTTAATCGGACATCTGCAAAACGAAAGAGAATTCTGGAGTCCTTACCCTATATCAAGTGTATCGATGGATGAATCTTCATTTGGACCCCTAACTGATACTCGTCTCATATGGCGAGGAACAAGCTGGATTAACACAAACTGGTTCATAGCAAACGGATTAGAAAAACACGGGTATACTGCCTTGGCTAAAAAAATTGCGCGCAAGACAATCGAACTTATATTAAAATTCGGGTTCTGCGAATACTACGACCCATTTGACGGACACCCGGGCAAGGCAATGAGAAATTTCGGCTGGTCCACCCTCGCGATCGATTTCATCGATCTCCTGAACCGTAACTAAATAGCGATTCGGATTCTCCGAATCAGTTAAGTGGTTAAATTGTCGAATAGTTAAATCGACCTCCGACCCCAGGACGAAGAGGAACAACAAATTACACAAATCTCACGAATTTTTTTTCCTAATATCTAAAACCTGAGACCTAAAATGACGCATGCCTCGCGACTCGTGACTATTTTTTGTGCCTTCGCGGCTAAATTAGGATTTTCCAAAAAATGAAGATTTACTGTTGACTAATATGAATTTTTGAGTATAATTATATCTATAATGTAGCATTCTACTTTATGTAGTTTCTACAAAGAGGGGATACTCTTAAATTAAGGTATTCATTAGTGATAGATATCTATTAAGTGTCCCCCCAGTAGTTAAATGGATTTTTTTGACAGCTTGTATTAGTTTGATTGAATAGTTAGTTAGCAAATTAAAGTAGGAGGTTTAGTAAAAATGCCAGAAGGTAAAGTAAAATGGTTCAGTCAGAGGAAAAACTACGGCTTTATTGAAGTCGTAGGCGAAGACGATGTATTTGTTCACGCATCATCACTCATAGACGGTACAGATACACTGAATGAGGGTGATACTGTAGAGTTCGAAATCGTTGAAGGGAACAAGGGAAGAAAGGCTGAAAACGTTAAGAAGTTAGCGTAATAATTGCTGAGATAATAAACTCTTAAAGTTTTTATATAAAATCGTTCATTAGGAAACAGTTTCAGTAGAGAGACGTGTAATCGAATAAATGTTTTGTTTTACATTTATATTGGTTTATAGTTGTTAGGTATATATTTTTTTGTAGTATTCCTGGTATTCGCCGGTTACTACTTTCTTGACCCAATTCCGATTACTTAAATACCAATCAATTGTTTTTCGGAGTCCCTCTTCGAACTTAGAGACGGGCTTCCAGCCCAGGTCTTTCTTTATTTTGGAACAATCAAGAGCGTATCTAAAGTCATGGGCTTTGCCGCGAGGATCATTGATGAACTTGATGAGTTCATCGAGTCTTGAGTCCCCCGCTGCCTTTTCCCCCAGGATTTTGCAGATAAGTTTTACAACTTTTATATTTTCAATCTCGTTTTCGCCGCCAATGTTGTAAATCTCGCCAATGTTTCCTTTTCTAAGAACGAGGTCAATAGCACGACAATTGTCTTCCACGTATAACCAATCTCTTACATTAAGACCTTCCCCGTAAACAGGCAGTTCTTTTCGTTCCAGGGCATTTTTTATCATAAGGGGTATTAACTTCTCGGGGAATTGGTAAGGTCCATAATTATTTGAACTCCGTGTAAGGATAATCGGAAGATTATATGCTTTATAATATGAACGGCAAAGCAAATCTGCTGCGGCTTTACTCGCGGAATAAGGACTATTGGGCAGGAGAGGGGAAGTTTCCGTGAATTCACCTGTTTTTCCTAAAGACCCGTAAACTTCATCTGTGGAGATATGTAGAAAAACATTAGGTACCGGGTCCCGGGTACCAGGTCCCAGGTTTTGCCAGTGGATTCGTGCGGCTTCCAGTAATACTTGAGTACCTTTTATATTTGTATCTATAAAAGGTACAGCGTCAAGAATGCTCCTATCCACATGGGATTCCGCAGCAAAGTTTACAATAGAGTCGGGAGTCATGAGTCGTGCGTCATGAGTCCCCTGCCCGACCTCCTTATCCTTAAAGTATTTTCCTGAGAGGAGGGAATCCGCGAGGTTTCTATCGCATATGTCACCTTTAACGAAAAAGTAACGCAAATCAGGTCTTAGGTCCTGGGTCTTAGGTTTTAGGTTTAAAGAAGCGAGTCCGTATTTTTTCTCAATATCTTTTAGATTCTCAAGATTGCCTGCGTATGTAAGTTTATCTAGATTTACAATCACCACATCATCATAACTTTCCAGCTCATGGCGGATAAAATTACTACCGATGAAACCGGCTCCGCCAGTGACGAGAATTGTTTTTCGATTAAGGACTTTAGCCATACTTAACCGTACCTAAAAGAATCTTCCGTATCTGCCAGATAAGGAAGATTCCTGTCTTTTTCCGATAAGATCGGTTCTTCGGAAAGAGGCCAGTCTATTCCTATTGCCGGGTCTTTCCAGAAGATACCTCTTTCATGTTGCCCTGAGTATTCCTTGCTTACTTTATAAATTACTTCTGCTTCTTCGCTTAAAACCAAATAACCATGAGCGAATCCTGCCGGAATAAAAAGCATATTTTTGTTTTCTTCGGAGAGATACTCTCCTACCCATTTACCGTGATGAGGAGAATCTTTTCTTATGTCAACGGCAACATCGAATACTTTTCCTTTTATACACCTTACAAGTTTTGCCTGCTCCGTTGGAGATATTTGATAATGTAATCCTCTAAGCACGTTTTTTTTGGACTTTGAGTGATTATCCTGTACGCATTTCTCATCTATTCCGAATTTTCTAAAATCCGATTCTTTATATGCTTCCATAAAGAATCCTCGTTCGTCTTCGAAAACTTCCGGAGTTATTAGAATTACATCGGGAATAGAAAGTTTTTTAAATTTAAAATTCATTTTTAAATATCCCCCCACAAGTCCAATGTCCAAAATCCAACGTCCAGAGTCTTAATTTCCATTCTTTTTTATCTCTGCATTTTTAATGTGTTCATAAAAGACGCGAGTGATTCTTTCCAGTGAGGCATAATATCGAGATTCTGTAGTCCAAACATATAATTCTCCAAAACCGAATTCTTAGGTCTTCTGGCATCCGTTTTAAATTTGTTGCTTGTAACTTCTTTAAGAATTATAGTGCTTTGAGTTCCCAGTTCCGAGTCTTTAATTTTTAAAGTTAAAGATTTCCTGTTTTTGTTCCCTTCCGTGTAACCGGTTTGCTTGAAAATTTCAAGAGCGAATTCAAACCATGAACAGAAACCATGGGAAGTACAATGATAAGTCCCATATAAATCCGTAGGTATCAATTTTTCGATTTGTTTAACTACATTGAAAGTCCAGGTGGGAGAACCGAATTGGTCATTGACAACTTCAATTTCTTTCTTCTTCTTTGCCAGGTCGATCATTGTTTTTACAAAATTTTTCCCATTTTTGCCGTAAAGCCAGGCTATCCGCACTATGAAAAATCTGCTTAATTGCTCTTTTACGAAATTTTCTCCGAGGAGTTTTGATAAACCATAAATAGTTTTAGGATCAGGAGAATCGTATTCATAATATGGTCCATCTTTTTTCCCGTCAAAAACGTAATCGGTACTTATATAGAAAAACTTAGCGTCTACTTTTTTTGCTGCTATAGCAAGATTTCTTGTTCCGATTGAGTTGACTTTAAAGGCCTTTGCTTTTTCTTTTTCACATCTATCTACATCGGTAAATGCTGCAGAGTGGATTATTGTCTCTGGTCTTGAATTTGTGATAAAATTATTTACGGCTTTAAACTCTGAAATATCGAAATCTTTTTCATCTACGGCAATAATATTGTACTTTTCAGATAATATTTCGACTAATTCCGAGCCAAGTTGGCCTTCTGCACCGGTAATTAATATATTTGGCGAATGAATATCTTTAAACACGTTTAAAGATAGGAAAACAAAAAGCATTTGTCAATAGGTAGAAACCACAAGATTGCACAGATTTACACGGATT
>CAYYUB010000104.1:0-5277 GCA_964474855.1 uncultured bacterium | reverse complement strand
TTGGGAGGAAAACCCCGCTGCAACCCAAAAACATATTCAAAGTTTAAGGGATAGATTGGATGCAAGAAGTAGGAAGCCTGTTAAAACCAGAACAACCCCTAAGGTTACAAAGAAGGCTCCGGTAAAAAAGAAACCTTCTTTATCCAAACAGCAAATTGCTGACCTTTACACTAAGGGTTTGAGTGCTTATTTCGACGGTAATTATAAACAAGCAATAAAGTATTTCCAACAAGTGCTTAGCGCAGATCCCACTCATGCCCAGGCTAAGCGTTATCTCGGAGAAGCCAAAGAACATTAATGCTCTATAAAGATGCAGGGGTTGATATCCGAAAGGCAGAGGATGCCCTTTCAGAGATTAAATATTTAATAAAAAAAACCTTAACAAATAACGTTCTAAATTCTCCCGGCCATTTTGGTGCAACATATAAAATCCCAGCAGGATATGAAAATCCTGTTCTTGTTTCATCGATTGATGGAGTTGGTACGAAAATCCTCATTGCTGCCGATTATGGCTATTATGAAGGTTTGGGTCGTGATATTGTGAATCATTGTGTTAATGATATTCTGGTTATGGGAGCCAGGCCAATGTATATTCTCGATTATTTTGGTACAGGTAAACTTGATAAAAAGGTAATAACCGAGGTTGTAAGGGGTATGGCTGCGGCTTGCGAGGAAAATGAATGTTCCCTTATTGGGGGAGAAACCGCCGAAATGCCCGATCTGTATGAGGATAATATCTTTGATCTTGCGGTTCAGATAACAGGTATAGTGGAACAGGATAAAATAATAGATGGGAGTAAGATTAAGGAAGGAGATAAAGTTTTCGGTCTTACCTCTTCAGGGTTTCACACAAATGGTTATTCTCTTATAAGGGCTATTGTGAAGAATGCCGGACTTTCCCTGGATGCTTATATAGAAGAGTGCAGTGGAATCCTGGGCGATTTATTACTTGTGCCCCATAAGTCTTATTACAAAGAAGTTTTTCCTTTTTTAAGTGAAATAAGAGGGATTTCTCATATTACCGGAGGAGGATTTTACGGCAATATTCCGCGAATTTTACCGCAGGGTCTTACTTGTCATATAAATCCTTCCAGTTTCAAAGTTCCGGCACTTTTTAGATTTATTCAAAATAAAGGAGAGATACCGGAAAGGGAAATGTTTTCTGTTTTCAATATGGGTATAGGAATGATTTTAATCTGTGAGGAAGACATTGGATTGGGAACGCAAATCGGAGAAATCAGAAAAGGTAGTGTAACGGTAGAGATTAATGGGATTTGATTTATTTAAGAATAGAAGAAATATAATATCACTTATAGCATCCGTATTTTTTGCGGTTCTTCTGTGGTATTATGCGAAAACCAATGAAATTGTTGTGCTTGATAGTACCCTTATGGTGCAAATAAAAACCCCTAAAAATATAATTATAAAAGGTACTTCTTCTGACTCGGTTAAGTTAAGAATCAGGACTAAAAAGAGACAGCATAATATTTTGAAGAAAATTTCTCCTGTTATTAAGTTGTCTTACGATTTTCCCGGTATCTATAAGTTTAAACTTGATGAAAGCAAACTCTCTTTTCCGGTTTTATTGGGGATTGAAGATTATGAGATTCAAGCTCCGGATTCCATTCAAGTTGAGCTGGATTCGTTAATTAGAACAGAAGTAAGTATAACTTCTGTAAAGGGTATGGCTTTTGAGCCGGATAAGGTTGTCATAGTGGGGCCAAAGAGTATGGTCTCTAATATTGAATATCTTTCGCCGGATTCTATACCTAAAGGAATTTTTACAACTATTACTATAGGAAACCCATTAATTGAGGTTTTTCCGAATAAGATAAGAGTAAGACATTGATAATACTGGGTTTGGAAACTTCCTGCGACGAGACAGGTGTTGCCCTTTTAGAAGATGGTAAGGTCTTATGTAATAAGATTCACTCTCAACAGATTCATAGTAGGTTTGGGGGTGTCGTACCCGAAATAGCTTCACGGGAGCATACCGAAAGAGTTCTTTTGATGACTAAAGAAATTCTGAAAGAAAATAAGAAGACCGTGGGTGATATTGATGGTATTGCAGTAACTTATGGTCCGGGTTTACTGTGTTCTCTTCTGATTGGTTTGAATTTTTCAAAGGGATTATCTTATTCAATTGGAGTGCCTTTTGTAGGTGTTAACCATCTTGAGGCTCATATTTATTCTCCCTTTATTACTTCTGAGGAGTATTCTTATCCGTTTCTTTCACTTTTGGTTTCCGGAGGACATACGTCGATTGTAAAGGTCAACGGTTTCAGGGATTATGAGGTTCTTGGTTCGACTCTTGACGATGCCTGTGGTGAGAGTTTCGATAAAGTTTCTAAACTTATCGGGCTCGGTTATCCTGGAGGTCCTGCAATTGAGCGTTTTGCACAGGAAGGAAACGAGGACGCATTTGATTTTCCTGTGCCTGATCCTGAAGCTCTAAATTTCTCTTACTCAGGATTGAAAACCAGCGTTCTATATGCTTACCGGGATATTTCACAGGAAGAAAAAGTTCACAGAATCCCAGATATAGCTGCTTCTTTTCAAAAATCGGCGATCCGGTCATTGATTATTAAGTTAAAAAGAGCTATGAAGATGACCGGAATTAATAGAATCTCAGTATCCGGGGGGGTATCTGCCAATAAACGTTTAAGAAAAAGCCTTGAAGAGTTATATGTTGAATGGGTTGCGCCTGATAAAGAATTTACAGTCGATAACGGAGCGATGATTGGTTTCCTGGGATATAAACTTTTCCGCCAGGGAGTGAAGTCGGACTTTAGTTTAAAAGCAAACCCGCGTCTTTTTCTTAATTAGCCGCGGATGACAAAAATAGAGAATGGGTAAATGCGTAGATGGGTGGATAGGTAGTAAATTGACTGTTTAACTATTCGACATAGATTCGGAGAATACGGAAAGTAAACATAGATGGATAAATTTAGATTTAAAAATTTTTTGTTGTTTTAACTGATTTACTCATTTACTGATTTACTGATATACCAATCATTTCATTCAAAATGTCTATATCCCCGTGGAGGGGTGAGTTTTCCGTCGATGTAAACCCCTTTTCCGTTTGTTACATCTCCGATTTGACTTACGAAAGTTTCTTTTATATTATCAGGAGAAGTGAACAGGAGTTCGAATTCTTCTCCGGATGTTAAAACAAATTCTTTTAAATCGAGAGAATGCTCTTTAGCGAATTTTTTGCATCCCCGGGTTAAAGGAATTTTTTCATAATTAATATTTAGTTTTTTGTTACTCTCTTCTGCCAGATGATTTGCGTCTATTAAAAGACCATCGGATATGTCTATCATTGAATTTATTCGGTATTTTTTCCTAAGAACAAGCGATTCCTCACACCTTATTTCCGGATTTAAATGATATTTGGTCAGTTGTGTTTTTATTCCTTTTTGGAGAGCAAAAACCCCCATTGCGGCTCCGCCAAGATTTCCCGTAAGGTAAATCTTATCGTTTTTTTGTGCCCGGCAGCGGAAAATTGGATTCGCAGCTTTGCCTCCTACTGTGATGCTGAGAAATAAAAAAGGCGATCTGGCGGTATCTCCGCCCAGTAATTTAATAGAATATTTATTTTCCATGTATTCCAGGCCGCGGAAAATTTCATTTATCTCTTTAATTGTTTGATTTTCTCTGATACCAAGGTTTAAAAAATACCATTTTGGTTTGCCTCCTGCAGCTGCAATATCTGATAGTGCGGAAGCAAGAGCTTTGTAGCCAATATTGTAGGGAGAAAAAATAGAGGGAGTGAAATGCACTCCCTCTATAAATGAGTCTGTACTTACGATCTGGTTCTTGCTAATTTGAACTGTATCATCTCCAATCCAAGCTCTGTTTTTCCTGAGGGATTGGATTATTTGTCTTTCCAGATCTTTAAATATTTTTACGTTTTTTCTACCTTACAGCTTCTTTCAGGCTTTTACCTGCACGGAAGATAGGAACGTTTCGTGCCGGAACTTTAACTGTCTGACTCGGTTTCTGGGGATTTCTGGCGATCCTTGCTTTTCTATGCTTTACGTCAAAAACTCCAAAGCCTACAATAACAACACGTTTTTTGCTTTGCAGCGATTTGATGATGTTATCGATAAGACTTTCTGTCATTGCTTTAGCTTCCGATTTTTTGCATCCACAATCCTTTGCTACTGCGTCAATCAATTCTTTTTTGTTCATTTAATAGCCTCCTTTTATTGTTATGTAAGAAGTTTAAGCATTTTTGCTTATATGTCAAGGGGTTTTTTAAAAAATGGGTAAAAATTTATTAAAAATCAAGTTTTAAAACTTTTAACAATAAAGCTTTCTTTAATCATCTTTGACATAGATATCTATGGTATTAATAGTGATAAAGGATTTTATCGCAAGGCTTTTAGGGCAGAAGGTTAATTTGCTGATTTTTTGATTTTAAGTAAAATGGGCGACCGGGTCATGAGTTTTACGTTATGAGTCATGAGTCTAAAAAAAATAAAAAATTAGTGTAAATTACTGTAAATTTGTGCCAGATATTAGGTGTTGGGTTTTAGGTCGTGGGTTTTGGGTTTTAGTTAAAACAAACAAAAAATATAAAATGGGGTGTGGTTGGGTAATCTTGTGTTAATCTAGTGTAATCTAGTGGTTTCTATTGAAGTTGCTAATGGTCTTGACAAGCAGTTTTTAGTAGGTATATTCTATAAAGCGGCAAAGCCGCTAAAATGTAAAAATTAAACATCAAAATGAAAAATGACAGATTAAAATTCAAAAATGAATATAGAAAAAGATTGTACAACTTTGTTATTAAACTTATTGAATTCTTGGATGGTTTACCAAAAGATAATGTTTCTAAAAGGCTTGGAGATCAATTACTTCGCAGCGGTACAAGTATTTTAGGTAATTATGTTGAAGGCCAATCCGCGAGCAGTAAGAAAGATTTTACCAATTATTTCAATTATTCACTTAAATCTACTAATGAAAGTAAGCTATGGATTAATCTACTTAGGGATAGCAAAAGAGCAACAACAGAACAAGTTAACTGGTTTTTAGAGGAATTGGATGAAATAAGCAAAATTTTCGCTTCAAGTATTCTTACACTGAAGGGCAAAAGATGATTTTACATTTTTATTTGTCATTTTGCTTTTTAAATTTTGATATTTTAATTACGAAAGAAAGGCGATAATTTAAATGGGATATTTTTTTGCAAGAAAAAAAAGTTTATTGGTAATAATATAAAACTGGAGGGTATATGCCAACTTATGAATATGAGTGCTTAAAATGTAAATATAG
>CAYYUB010000103.1:0-5278 GCA_964474855.1 uncultured bacterium | reverse complement strand
AAAGTAAATATGCCGTACCGATAATCAGGAGGGAATAATATCCTCTTTTAAAACTCCTGAATTTTTTTAATCTTTTAATAAATAAGGGAGAGAAAAAGGCTTTTCGCGTTTTTTTCATTGTACCTTCAATCAAGCCTTATCCGGGGGTCAATTACACAGTATAGAAAATCCGAAAAGATATTGCCAAGCATATAGAGAATGGATGAAAAAACCAGAATTCCGAGCATCACAGGGTAATCCCTATCCAAAATGGAATTATAACCGAGAAGTCCGAATCCGTGTATATTAAAAACTTTTTCGATTAATAAAGAACCGGATATTACAATAGAAAAAACGCTCCCAAGACCGGTGGCGATTGGGATTAGAGAATTACGCAGGGTGTGTTTAAAAATGACTGTTTTCTCGGATAAACCTTTCGCGAAAGCGGTCCTGACGTAATCTTTGCCGAGGTTTTCAATCAATGAATTTTTCATTAAAATAGTCAAAGAAGCAAAAGAGCCGAGAGTATAACAGAAAACCGGTAGAATCATGTGATAAACATTATCCCACATTTTACTCCATAAAGATAGGGTTTCATAATCCATGGAATGGATTCCTCCCAGGGGAAAAACATTGAAAAACGAACCTCCCCCTAAAAGAACAAGAAGAACAATCCCGGCGACCCATCCCGGAATAGCATAACCTATGAAAACAACAGCAGAACTTGTAAAATCAAAAGTGGAACCGTGCTTAATTGCTTTTAACACTCCGAGGGGAATACAAACCAAATATGCTAATAGAAACCCCGCGATCCCAAACCGTAGAGAAATAGGAAAGCGGTCCTTTATTACGTGCCAGACGGGTTTTGAATAAGTATAGGAATCCCCTAAATCAAATTGGACGACATTTCCAAGCCAGATTAGATAGGAGATGTAGAAAGGTTTATCAAACCCGTATATTCTCTTCAATTTTTCTACCATTTCCTCAGATATTGCTGTACCGTGAGTTCCCATTGCCCCACCTCCACCTTCCATTTGCATCTGTTTATATCTGAGGATTGCCATCTCAACGGGTCCTCCGGGAGCAAATCTTGTGATTGTGAAAACGATAAATGTAACGCCTAAAAAGGTTGGAATTATCATTAAGAGCCGGCGGATAAAATAGTTAATCATTATTGATGCCCCTCTTTCAGCTCTTCCCATGCCTTAAGCTCGGCAGGTCTTCCCGGTAGCATTATTTCTTTATCTTTGGCTTCTTTTAGTTTTTCCTGGAGGGCTTCATCGATCCACCAGAAAGCTATTATTGGCCAGTAAGGTTCATGAGTTATTAGTCCGTTATAGTCAGTCTCTGAGAGTTCGAACTGGGGCATTCCGAATTTATTCCAGTATAATATTTTCATATTATCTTCATACCATAGCAGAGCTGTCATATATTTACTAACAAGTATGGAATCAATGCTCTGAAGTATTTTTGTCCTCTTTTGTAAATCGTATTCCTGGTAATACCAGTCCAGTAATTCATCGACTTTTTTATCCTTGAGACCCCAGATATTAAAGGAAGCTTTCTTATCGGCAAATTTTGAGTGGAAAAGAAGTTCGGGATTTGGGAATATCTCATTTGTGAAACGGAGCCCTATCATTTTGAAATTAAATTCATCAAGATCCTTTAAGGTTGTAGCCCAGGTAACCTTCTTTAGATTGAGTTTAATCCCGACTTTCTTAAAATCTTCCTGGAGCAAAGTTTCTACCCGTGTATCGTCGGTTCTGTAAAAGTTCAATGTTATTTCAAAGACTTTTCCATCTTTAACAATATACCCATCAGCGTTCAAGTTTTTCTGAGAATAACCAGCCTCTTCCAATAAAGTTATAGCTTCTTCCTGATTATATCTTATTTTAGTATTATTTGTGTTTTCGTAGGGAAGTCCTGCAAAGTACGAATCCATATATTCGAATTCGTTATAGTAAAACTTTTCGAGAATCAGTTTTCTGTTAAAGAGTAAGAATAAGGCTTTTCTTACTCTTATATCATTGAAAGGCTCTTCCCTCATATTGAGAAAAAATCCGTTTATATGAGGTCGGTTTATATAGACACGTTGTTTTATGATATGATTATACTTTATCTCAGGCATTTTATCCGGAGTATATTCTTCTCCCCATTTCTTGAGAAGAGGTCTTTCGACAAGTATTGCGTCCACATCTCCCTTTTTAAATTTTTCACCCATAACTGTTTCCTCGGGATAAAAAAGAAAGCGAACCTTCTCGAAGTTGAAAAGGTATATATTAAGAGGTAAGGCTTTTGCCCACCAGGAAGTATTTCCTTTTAAGATGATAAATTCATTTGGACTGGCTTTTTCGAAAACATATGGGCCTGAGCCAAGAACCATCTTATTGTTATAGTCTTTTATGTAATCAGAAGGAGGTATTCTTCCTATTATTTGTTCCGGCAATATGTAAAATTCTTCTGTGCTGATATTAAAAAAAGCTCTCCATGAAGGCTCGACGGGCTGTATCATCACAATTTCTTTAGAAAGAGCGACGGGGCGTTTAAATTTTAAAAACATTCCCTGCCATACAGGTTCCCTTAGATCATCATGTACAACAAGGTCCCATGTAGCAACAACATCAAAAGCAGTAACTTCTTTGGCGTCCTGCCATCGTGCTTCGGGATTTATATGATAAAAATAGTTTTTTTTATCCGTAGTTATACACCACCTGTCCGCAAGAGAAGGAAGATATTCAAGTGTTACAGGATCTATCTTAAGGAGTGTTTCGTATACAAGGGATCGTAAGATTGAGTTTAAAAGATAAGTACAGTTTTGGCCATAGCTTCTTAAAGTTGCGGGATAACCAAAACTCCCGAAATTTAATGTACCGCCTTTTTTTGCGTGTTTGTCCCCAAGAATAATCCCTTTATTGTTTGTTGTCCATTTAATTGATTTGATAATACTGTCAACTTTTTCTTCTGTAAAATCTTTTGAGCCGTATTTTTCCATTAATTCTTCTTCGTTTATAGTAGTTTTCGCACCAGCAGAAGAAGTTTTTTTATCGCAGCAGGAAAGAAAGAATATAGAAAAGAGAGAAATAAAGGAAAAGAAAAGAATCCTTGTTGATAACCCTTTAGAAGCCATCATGAAGAAGTTTTCTCCTTAAAGAATATCAATCCTTTCATTACGCAATATTATGTTTTTTGAGTGAATCGTCAACCCACCCCCATTATTAGCCACGAAGGCAAATATAACAGTCATAAGTCACTAGTCTTTAGTGATGGGTCAAAACAAAACCCATCACACAACACCAGATTAATCTCACGGAGGCACAGAGAACACAGAGAAAAAAGAATTTATTTTAACTACGAAACACCACTAGCTCTTTTGAATTTGTGTTTAAAAAACTCTCCCACGCGCAGACACGTTCGCTGAATTTTAGAGTACAGGCACGCAATTGAAGAACATTTTAATTGCTGTCCTTATCTTTTTACTTCCATAGACCATATAAGGAATAACTAAAGGAAATAGAACAAGACAGGGTGTTTGCCGTTCCGTCAACATTATCTCGTGAGAAACTTATACGGTTGTAGAAAATCCGGTTTTCCACACTCCATCCATGTGCAAATTCATAGCCTATACCTATTATTCCACCGTAACCTAAATACCCCTCTGAAGGGCCAGAACCAATCTCTTTTGGATTAATTGTAGCTGTCCAAGATGCAATGCCTATACCTATATCGAAAAAAATAGAAGGATGTGTTTCTTTCAAGTAGTAGCTGATCCCCACAGCGCCTATTATATTACTTAGAGCTACCGTTTCGGAATAAACTTTTTTCATAAAAATATTACTCGCGCTCAAAAAAACAAACATTAATTGATTGTTGGGCGCATATCCAAATTTCCCTCCTATTGAACCGCCTCCTTTAATTCTGTTCTCGTGAGATTCAGGAGAACTCCAAGGCTGGAGATCTTCCGTATATTTAGTGACTGCGATTCCGACATCAGGACTAAAGATCCATCCCTGGCGCTCACCTCCTCTTAGTAACAGAGATTTCGAGAAAAAGAATATCAAAAACAATATTAGGATTCTCGAAAGATATCTTTTTTGCCAAGAAAACATTAAATCTTTCATTTTTCTTCTCCTTTTTTTCTAAAATTCACCTATATTTCTCCCAATATCTGACTTCAGTGGGTTTTGGCGGTAGAGGAAGGTCGTTTTTTATCGCATTTTGTAACGCTTTGTCAGCTTCTTCGTCATACCACCAGAAGGCAATAGATGATTGGACTTCTCTATCGGTTACTCTGCCATCATAAAAAATACTAGGGAAGACAAACTCGGGCATTCCGAATTTATTCCAGTATAAAATTCTAGAATTATCGCTATAAAAGTATAGTATTGTAGTATATTGATTTGTAACTATTGAATCGAGTTCTTGAATAAGTTTTATTCTTTCCTTCAAATTGTATTCCTTATTGTATTCTTCGCATATCTGGTCCACTCTCTTATTTTTAAAGCCCCATATGTTGTTAGTATTCTTTTTGTCCGCGAATTTCGAATGATAATGCTCTTCCGGAGGAGGAAAAGGAGTTGAGGTGAACCCGATTCCTCCCATAACTTTAAAATTTCTTTCGTCTAAATCTTTAATGTGTTGTGCCCACGTGACTTTTTTTAGATTAACCTTTATTCCGACAGCTTTAAGTTCTTCCTGAAATAAGGTTTCTAACCTTGAATCACTACTCGAGATAACATTAAAATCGAATTCAAAAACCTTACCATCTTTTACAATATAACCTTCATCGTTTAAGTTCTTCTGAGAATAACCTGCTTCCTCGAGCAATTTAATTGCTTCTGTAGGATTATATCTTATTTTAGGGTTGTTTTTATTTTCATAAGGAGAATTGGGAAAGTGAGAATCCTGAAATTTATATTCATTGAAAAACAGTTTTTCTATCATTGCTTCTCTATTATATAGCATACAAAGTGCCTTTCTAACCCTTATATCGTTGAAAGGCTCTTCTCTTAAATTGAAATAATATCCCGAGAGACCCTGGGGAGCGTTAATAAAGATTCTCTGTTTTATTATATGATTATTTTTGATTTCGGGAATTTTCTCAGGAACAAAATCTCTAACCCACTTACGTGCCATTCTAACGAGAATGATGTCAATATCTCCTCTTTTAAATTTTTCATCCATGACAGTTTCTTCCGTATAGAAGATATATTCAATTCTATCGAAATTATACAATCCCCGATTAACAGGCAAATCTGCGCCCCACCAGTTAGGATTTCTTTTTAAAACAATGTCTTGATTT
>CAYYUB010000102.1:0-5315 GCA_964474855.1 uncultured bacterium | reverse complement strand
AAAAACAAAGTTGACATATAAGATTTTCCGCTTATCTTTCCTTTTATGGATGATTTTCTGGAACTGGTAAGAACTCTAAGAAAAAAATGTCCCTGGGATAGGGTGCAGACTCTTAAAAGCCTCATTCCCGAGCTTTTAGAAGAAGTTTATGAGCTTAATGCGGAGATAACGGAAGATAATTTAGAAAATATCATTGAGGAATTTGGTGATGTTGTTCTTACCGTTTTTATGATGGGAGTTGTATTGGAAGAGAATAACACAACTTTTGATAAGATATTTGAAAGAGTCTCAAAAAAGATGATTGCGCGACATCCTCACGTTTTTGGCGAGGAGTTGGCAAATTCCGCAGAAGAAGTGTTGGAGAATTGGGACGAAAGAAAGGGTAAAAAATGGAAGGTTGGGAGAGGTTTGCCTGCTTTGTTGCGTTCATCTAAGATTCAGAAAAAGGTCTCAAGAAAGGGTTTTGATTGGGAGGAAATCGGAGGAGTATTTGAAAAAATAGATAAAGAGCTTGAGGAACTTAAGAATTCGAAAAATGAGGAAGAAAAAATAGAAGAATTAGGAGATATACTCTTTGCGGTAGCCCATCTTGGCAATTTTTTAAATATCAATCCGGAAGTAGCTCTGCAGAAAGCAAATAATAAATTCGAGATGCGTTTCCATAAACTTGAAGAAACCTTAAAGAATAGAGATATGACTGATTTTTCGATTCAGGAGCTTGAAGAGATGTGGCAAAAAGTAAAAAAAAGTAATACGTAATAAGGAGGGATTTTGTTTCTATTTTTGCTTTCCTTAACAATCAACACAAGAGACCTTCATTTGAGAATGGATTTATTTAATAATAGTGCGTATTCAAATCATATTTATATGACTACTGACGACGGCGGATTGGTTTCATTTAACCCTCAGGATAGCAGCTGGAATTCGGTGAATTCTGTTTCAGGTCTTCCGAGTAACGAGACAAAAGACCTTTTTATAAAAGGAGATTCAGTTTTTGTCTTATCAAAAGGCGGTATTACAATATTAAATAAAGATCTTACGTTAATAGATTTTCAAGACTTTAATCCTATTTTCTTCGGGGACATTGATCCCTATTGTATTAGATTGGATCGGAACAAAGTCATACTCGGAGGAGAAAAAGGTGTTAAATGGTTCGATTTAAACCATTTTGGAAATCTGATACGTAGAGTAGACTCTGTGGTTTATAATTTTCAGGTTTTTGAAATTTTGTCCCTTGACACCTACTATTTACTTGGAACCAGTAGAGGGGTTTTTAAAGCTGATTCTAATTTCGAAGATACGACTATGATTGATTCTTCCGGTGAAACCTATTCTGTTTTTGTTTCTGGTAATTCTATATGGGCTGGAGGAAGTTGGGGTTGTAAAGAAATTACAGCCGATACAGCGATTTTTTCTGAAGGTACAGTAAGGAATATTAGTAATATAGGTGGTGATATTTACATAGGTACTTCAGTAGGTCTTTATGAATACGAAGGAAATTGGCATAGTTGGCATAGAATGTACGGGGGAGACGTGCGGGGATTTGCCAGAGTTTCACCTCTTGATCCAATAGTTTTAGTTGTTAGAGGAAATGGAATTGGATTCGTGGGTTCATCCGATTATATCTACCCTCCTGGGCTTGCTTCAAATTTAGTTACCGACTTAGTTCAAACTCCGGATGGAAAAATTTACGTAAGCCATAAAGATACCAAAAAGCTTTCTGTATTTGATGGAAATAGATGGGGAATTCTTAATAGAGGAAATTCATGGGGGTTTTCTGGTGGGTATCTTTTTAATATGGAATCCGATTCTGAAGGTAGAATATATTTCGGTTTATGGTACTGGCAGCAGGATCCTATTTTGTTCTGCTGGGACACGCAGAATAATGCTATGCCCCAACCCATCGACCTTCCTATTCCTGGGACTACTATTACAGGTATGCTCGTGGATAGTAATGATGATTTATGGCTTGGTCTCATGCGAACTTCTGAGTACGGTGGAGGTAATTGGGTTTTAAAAATGCATCGAGTAAATGAAGATTCGCTTGAATGGACTACTTACAGTAATCCTGAGATTATTTGGAAGAGAACTTTTGCCGAAGGGTCTGAAGGTATGTACTGCGGGAATTCTCCATCTATGGGAGGAGCAGGTATCCATATTTTGCATGATGATGGAACGATTGAAAAAGTAATAGGAAATCTCGGTTCAAGTACAACCTCAATGACAGCTGACCTTGAAGGTAATATTTGGGCGGGTCTGGAAGATAAGCTTGTTTATATTTCAGGAGAGAATGTGGAAAAGGTTTACCCTTCGGGCAGATTTGATGGTCTTGCTGTTGATTTTCAGGGAGGAATATGGTGTTATAATAGCGGATCCGGGTTGAGTTATCTTAGTCCTGAAGGAAGTTCATTACCGCAAGAATTGGAAAATTTACCGGTATTTATTTTAGAGGACATCATTTCTCCCCTTCATTTCGCTGATAATAATAATTTGTTTGTGGGAACTTATGCCGGTTTGTATGAATTTGATCTTGATTTTAATTACCCCGACTCCGGCAAAATTAATATTTATCCTAATCCCTTTAATTGTGAGAACCATCACAGGTTGAATTTTTCGGCAAGAGATCTTGGAGGGAAAAATATATTTATTTATGATATAATTGGTGATATAAAAGGAGAATATGAAGTGCCTCCTGAGAAAAATGCTTTTTCAATTGATATTGATTTATCTTCTGGGTTGTATCTGTATTTTGTAACCAGCGAAGGCAGAATCATTCATAAAGGCAAGTTCGTTGTAGTCCGTTGATTATGCCACAAAGACACAAAGACACTAAGGCCTTAAAATTTAATAAAAAACTTTTCTTGGAGTCTTGGCGCCTTCGTGGCTAAGTTCATCTTTTTTTTCCTTGACAAAAGGAACCTGTTTTCTATAATGAGAATATGAATGAAAATAAGAAAATATCAGATGAGCATTTTTACAATTTAACTGCTTTGATGATTAATTTGCCTTATGAAGATGAATTTCGTAGGGTTAAGGTTAAAACTAAAGAACTGAATGCTTTTCTAAAGGAAGTGGCTGAGGGTAAGATAAAAGATAGTAAGGAATTTCTTCAGGAAGGTCTTAAAAGGACCGTGACTCCCGCTCTTCTTTCAATAATTAAAGAGAAATTAAAAAGGTATGCGAAGAAATATAGAGATAATCCAAAAGGCGAGGCGGCACTTATGGTGCTTCAATTTTTATATCAGGGTCTTCCGTTGGATGCGAATGTCTTTTTTATCGCGGTTTTTATAAGAAGTGCCCTTAATAGTCCCCTTGCGGATAATAATAAGGTCTGGGTTTTTTTGTACGAATTTTTGCCCAAAAAAGTTGAAACGAATGATACTGAGAACATAGAAAAACCTAAATTTAAAGTTATTTCCGGTGAAGAATTCGAAGAGAGCGCATCCGGACTTTTAACTCCAAAGAAAAAAGAGCTAAAAGATAAAACAAAATCTAAAATAGTAATCCCAGGAGGAGGAACTAAAGAATAATTATGGCTAAAATTTTAATTATTATGGGTTCACCTAAAGATCTGGACTTTGCGAAGAAGATAGAAAAAGTAGCAATAGAATTTGGAATTAATTGTGAGTTAAGGGTCGCTTCGGCACATAAAACTCCAAATAAGGTTCTTAAAATATTAGAAGAGAACAAAGATGAAGAAGTTGTGTATATTACAATTGCGGGAAAAAGCAATGCTTTAAGTGGATTTGTAGACGCCAACACGACTAGACCGGTTATCGCTGCACCCCCATATTCTGAGCAATTCGGAGGAGTAGATATCTTTTCAAGCCTTAGAATGCCAAGTGGTGTTGCTCCTGTAGTCGTGATTGGTTTCGAGCAGGCTGCGCTCTCTGCTGTTAAAATACTTGGACTTCGTGATGATAGTTTACAGAAAAAAATATTTAAATATCAAGAAGTTTATAAGCAAAAGATTGAAAAGGAGGATAAGGAAATAAATGGGTAGTGTCAAAGATCTTTCGATTGTTGAGAAACCCACAGATAGTAAATTGGGATTTGGATTTTTCGAATTTTCTGATAGGTACTCGGTTTTTGATTGGGGTGAGATGCCGGATCATATTACCAATAAAGGGTCTTCACTGGCAATAATTACCTCCCATTTCTTTGAGATTCTGAGAAAAAGGGGTATTCCTAATCACTATCTTGGAGCTGTTATTGATGGAAAAACACATGATTTCGGTAAAGTCGATAAATCTTTCAATACAATTAAGGTTAAACTTGTTCGTGTAGTAAAACCTGAGATAAAAAACGGAGAATATGATTATTCTGTTTACAAAAATGTCTTAAAGAATTTTCTTATTCCCATGGAATGCATTTATAGGAATTCTGTACCCGAAGGTTCTGCTTTCTGGGAAAGATACAACAAGGGAGAGATTAAATACGAACATGAAATAACTCCCAATGTCTCTTTAGAAAAACCTATTCTGGATGTATCGACAAAATTGGAAGAAACTGATAGATATTTATCGTGGGAAGAAGCAAGACAATTATCCAATCTAGACACCGACCAGATCGAAGAAATAAAGAGTATGCTTTTAAACGTAAGTAATATTATTACAGAGGAAACAAAAAAAGCTGGTATTATTAATCAGGACGGAAAACTTGAATTCGCAATGGATGATAGAGGTTTTATTATGGTGGTTGATGCATTGGGAACACTTGACGAATGCCGCTTCCTTTTTAATGAGATTGCTTTAAGTAAGGAAATACTGCGTAAACACTACAGAAAGTCCAAATGGTACAAAGAAATTAAAAAAGCAAAAGAAAAGAATTTTAAGGATTGGAAGTCTCTTATGAAGATTTCCCCTGAACCTTTGCCGAAGGAGTTAAAAAAAGCGGTTTCCCAAATGTATCAGTCAGTTGCAAACTTGATTTCCGGGAAAAAATTCTTCGATGTGCCTTCTCTGGATAAAATAGTCAAAAATTTATCAGATCTGGTGAAATAACTAGTAACCAGGAGATTGCACAGATTAACACAAGATTACCCAACCACCCTATCCTTTATTGTTGTTAAATCAAAAAAATATATATTAAATCTGCTTGCCCTGTAGGGAGGAACCGACCGTATCAGGGTGTACATCCGTGGCAATTTTTATTATAGTTAGTGCGTTAGTGTGTGGGTGTGTTGGTGTGTTTTTTTCACAGACCAACGGACTAACTGACCCACAGACCAACAGTTTAAAATCTCTGTGTGCTCTGTGTGTCTTTTTCTCTGTGTCCTCCTATGATATATTCGTATATAAATAGTTAATTATATC
>CAYYUB010000101.1:0-5421 GCA_964474855.1 uncultured bacterium | reverse complement strand
TCACCGCCTTTTTCTGGTAAATAAAATATCAAAATTTAAAAAGCAAAATGACAAACATAGTTGGTCTGTTGGTCAGTTAGTCTGTTGGTCTGTTTTTTGAACTCTCCAACACACCCACCCACTAACTCACTAACAAATTTTAATATGTAACTTTCCATTTTGATATTTAATTTTTACATTTTAGCGGCTTTGCCGCTCCAGGATATATAGGCTTCTTATCTCCTTTAATTTTTTCGAATTCAAAACAAACTTTCTTTTTTTCTTTGTGATTTGGGAGGAATTTCTAATTGATTCCTGTATTTAGCGACTGTGCGGCGCGTGATATCGATACCTTCCTTTTCTAACTCTTTCCTTATTTGCATATCTGATAATTTATCATTCCCTTCTGACTCTATCATCCTTTTAATCCTTTCCCTTATCGTATTTGTGGAAATATTGTGCTCCTTTCCCTTAATCCCTCCACTTAAAAGATATTTTATATGAAAAACTCCCATATGGCTCTGAACATATGTATCTTTTATATATCTGGAAATAGTAGATTCTGATAGATCGGTTGCTTCTGCTATTTTTTTAAGGGTAAGAGGGTTCATGTGCATTACACCTTTATCTATAAAATCTTTCTGTATATTTATTATGTACTTCATTACCTTTCTAAAGTTCTTTTTTCGCATTTCCAAAGACTGAAGAATAAACTTAGCCCTTTCAATCCATTTTTCAACAAATTTTATTGTTTTTTTATCAAAATTTTCAGGAGCCTGTAAAACTTCAAGATATCTTGAATTCAAACGAAAGAAAGGAAGTTCCGGTTCATTTATCAAAATTTTAAACTCTTCCTCATCTTTTTCGACTATTACAGAAGGAGTAACATATTCGACTCTTCCAAAGTCCCCTCCTGTAGGATGTGGATTGATTTTCTGTATGTTTTCCATAGCTTTTTTAACTTTCAGAGGACTCAGATTTAATTCATAAGAAATCTTAGCTATTTCTTTTTTATTGTATTCTTCCCAGAAATCACTAATGATCTTGAGTTCCAATTTTGACTTCCCAGGATTTCTCTCAAGATGTAACTTTATCGATTCTCTCTTATTTCTTGCTGCAATTCCAAGAGGAGCACATTCTTGAATGATTTTCAGTATTTCTTCTACTTTACCTTCCGGAATACCGAAAAATTCTGCAATTGTAGGAAGGGGAGTATCCATAAAACCTTCATCCGTGAGTGAATCTATCATGTATTCTCCGACTTCGATCAGTTTTTCATCGGATAATTCCATCCGTAAATCCATCTTCAGTTGCTCGGAAAGCGGAGAAGTGTAAGGTATCTGCCTTTTCTCGGATTCCTCTATTTCAGAAGGAACAAAATAGGTTGGAAAACCTTCCGTAAAGAAATCCTTGAGTTCATTATCCCGAACATCTTCTTCTTTTTCATCATTTTCATCCGAAGAAGATTCGGAAGATTCGCCTCCTTCGTTCTCCCCTGCCAAACTCAACATAGGATTAGCTTCAATTTCCTGATAAATTATGTTTTTGAGTTCAAGACGTGGACATTGTGTAATTCTTATCATGAGTACCTGAAGAGGACTCATTTTTTGTTCGAGTTTGAGGGTCTGTTGGAGCTTTTGTATATATGATATTTTTTTATTATCCATAATATTAGAGCTTGAATTTCTTACCCAGATACAATTTTTTGGCTCTTTTGTTTAAAGTCAACTCTTCTGGTTTTCCTTTTAATATTATTTTCCCGTCAAACATTAAGTAAGCTCTATCAGTTATTTGGAGAGTTTCACGTACATTGTGATCGGTTATCAATACACCTATATTTTTTTTCTTAAGCACCAAGACAATTTCCTGTAGTTCTTCTCTGGTTATAGGATCAATACCGGTGAATGGTTCATCCAGTAATAAAAATTTCGGGGTTGACGTTAGAGATCGGGCGATTTCGACTCTTCTTCTTTCTCCTCCGGAGAGTTTATCTGCCGTTCTTCCGAGCAGAGAAGACAGTTTAAATTCTTTTACCAATTCATTGAACTTGTTTTTTCTTTTTTGCGGGTCTTCGATTAAGATTTCAAGCATAGCCATCAGATTATTCTCTACTGAAAGCCCTCTAAAAATAGAGGCTTCTTGAGGTAAGTAACCTATACCCAACTGCGCTCTTTTATGCATCGGTTTACTAGTAATATCCTTTTCGTTTAAATAGATAGAACCCGACTCGGGTTTTATGAATCCTGTTATCATATAAAACGTTGTGCTTTTCCCAGCTCCGTTTGGACCAAGCAGACCTACTACTTCACCTCTACATAGCTCAAGGTTTACGTCATCCACAACTCGCTTTCTATTATATATTTTTACTAAATTCCTTGCTTCTATTTTCATTTCAACAGGTTTCTCCGTTTCCTTAAACAATTCCCTTTTTTCTTTCCTTGTTTCAATATCATAAACTTCTTCCTCGTTTTTCTCTTGTATCATTTCAAGTTCGTTTATGCGCATATTTACCCATTCTAATCTATCCGGATCAAACAATGCCTTTTCTATTTCTTCGATTTCTTCTTCGTTTATTAATAAATTATCTGACAATGCCTTAACATCAAGAAGGCCATATCTCTTCTGCAAATCAACGAGCTGTTGTATATCCGAAGTAAAAGAGACAAATTCACATGTAAGAATAAATTCGCCTACAATGTGGTTTATGGGTTCCTCAATAATCTTTTTTATTCTATTTGTATTAAACCCCTTCATTTCCCAGACATACATTTTGGCTCGGTATTTATCTCGAATAGCTTTTTCTCCTTCCTTTTCCTCTATTTCTTCAGGAAGACTTTCAGCTACTTCATCTAACAAACTGCTAAATTCATCCGTTTCCTTTGGAGATTCAAATATTTTAAGGGTTTCTTCTTCTTCCCTCTCTTCCCTCAATATATATACGATCTCCTCAAGTTTCTCAACCGCTTTGATAGCTTGACTAATAGTTTTGATATTATCTCCCATCAAGCGATCTAAAATCTCCGGAGACAGGTCCTTACCAAGTGTACTTAATACTTTTCTTTTTGAAGATTTATCAAATTTCTTTATGGAAACAACAACTCCCTTTTTGATCTCCGATATAACCTCTTTCGGAAGCTTTAATCGTGAAGGTGTACAATTTGAAGTGAAAACTATTTGTTTTTTATTTTTTATGTAATAATTGAGGAGATCAAATATTTTATCACTCGGAGTCGACTTCGAGGATATAGTATTAATATCTTCCAGTATTAGTAAATCATACCCAAAACATTTAGGTGGTTCCGATTTTTTAAAATCCCTCAAATTAAGAACTTGACTCTTTCCAGGGTACTTCTTACTCATTTTTCCCATAAGAAAAGATTTGCCTGCTCCTGAGGGACCATAAACATAAAGTGGTTTGGATTCATCCAAAGTAATTACTCTTTTTATGGCATTAACCACTTCATAGTTGAAATTCCCATAGATTATCTCTTGCATTTACTTTATCAACTATCTTATAGTTCTTTTTTAGCAAATCTACCATTTGCGTTATTTATTACCATTACGCTATCCATTGATTTCTCACCATAGAATATTCTGAGAGTATCACCTGATACTACATTCCTTCCATTTTCTGAATTATTGATAGCTGTTCCTTTATATACCTCTAAAACCTCATTTTTGTGATCAATTTCAATTTTATCGCCTGTAATACTGTCCGATTCCTGAAAAATATACGGAGATTCTGCGATAGTTGATTTTTTGCTTTTGATAAAATGCCGCAAAAATTCACCTTTACCGGATACAGCGGAACCTCTAAAGTTTACATTTGATAAAAATAAAAAAGAAGAATCTTTGAGAAAATACTTGATAAAATCCGAATTTACAGTCATTGACGGTGAAGTAAAAGTTGGCTTACCTCTAAGTTTCAGTGAGTCTCGATAGAATTTTCCAGAATTACTTTTTACAATAATTGAATCTGATACATACTTGAACCTGCCAATCATTTCGCCCGATTCCTTTTCTTTATAAAAAACAAGAGAATCTCCCGTTATAGTATCTTCTCTCCATACTTTTACTTTACCTATAGCATATAATATTTTGCTGGGAGTATGAAACTTAAGCTTATTTGCCGTAAGGTGAAAATCTTTACTCTCAAGGTAAACATTACCCTCTAGTAATAGATAATTCTGCGTTTCAACACCACTTTCTGCTCTTAAAAACAAATTGGTGGAATGGACTTCTACGCCATTCTTAAAAATATTCCTATCTCTATTTACTATTTGCATGGACCCTGATTCTATTTTATAAGGAACGAATATTAACAACAGGATCATTCAAATTCTACCTCTCCACTAAATTTTTCTTTTATAACGATATTCTTGAGACTCGGGTCGGATTCAAGCCCCGTACCTCTGTAAATCTGATTACCCTTAGAATATTTTACTTCTCCATCAGTAAATATCTGCTGTTTTTCTTCTGACCACCTTAATTCATCCGTCCATAGAGTTACCGAATCACTAGAATTAATAACTACATTACCCATGGCTTTTAAATCATTAGTTTTATGAAAAACATATCCGCTATCAGCTCTTAGTTTCGAAGAAGATTTCGAGTCTTTTTCGAAGAATTCTACCTCCAATTGATATATAATAGTTGTATCAGAAATTTTAGCATCCTCGGCAGTCAATACCCATTTAAGTCGACTTCCTGTATAATTCCTGAGAACAAAAGAATGAAGGCTCTCCTCCTTCATCTCTAACTCTGTTGCATTCTGCTTTTCGCATGATACTAAAATAAATATCAATACAAATAAAAATATTTTTATCATAATATAATTATAAGCCTCTTGGGATAAATGTCAACATAAGTTATATAATATTATGGTTTTAGATATTAGAAATTTATTTTTATTTAGCTTCAGAAACTATCAACACAGCATTGCAAAGTCACCGAAATGAAAAAATTAAATATCAAAATGGAAAAATACAAATCAAAATTCAAAAATGAACTCAAAAAAAGAATTAGCAAATATCACGAATAACACAAATATTTTTATTAGTCTTAAAGACAAGCTATAATAAAAAGTTGAATAGTTGAAAGGTTGAAATAAAAAAAAATCCTTTTCAATCTGCGTTTATCTGCATTCTATCATTTTTAGTTTTTGCATTTTCATTTGTCATTTTGCTTTTTACTTTTTAATATTTTGTTTTCCATAAAGTATCTTGACTGATTCTTAATAATCCCTATCATTGTTAATGAAAAAGGAGAGATTTATGTTCAATTTTAAGTATGTGAGAATGTTAAGGATATTTTTCATTGTAACGATATTCGTGTTCACTTCACCTCTTTATGCTGATTGGGCAACCGACACTGCTTCCGCTGGATCTAAACCTTATGCGATCTGCGTAAATCCAAACACAAACAAGATATATGTGGCAAATT
>CAYYUB010000100.1:0-5532 GCA_964474855.1 uncultured bacterium | reverse complement strand
GAAGCAGGACAATCCGCTGTCGGAGATATTTTCTTATGGTTTGTAAATAACCTCGCCCCGGAAACATACGGAAAAACAATCGATGAAAAATTCGAAAATTTAGGAATAGAAGCCTCAAAGCAAAAACCGGGCGAACATGGGCTCATCGCCCTTGATTGGAATAACGGAAACCGTACTATACTTGTGGACGTTCGACTCAGCGGACTGCTCCTTGGTCAAACATTACATACAGAACCGCATGAAATATATAGAGCTTTAATCGAAGCAACTGCATTCGGAGCACTTACTATTATAAACAGAATCGAAGAATACGGTGTATCGGTTAGGGAAATCGTAAACTGCGGAGGACTTGCTTCCAAAAATCCCTTTCTAATGCAGGTATACGCAGATATAACCGGACGTCCTATGAAAATCTCAAGGAGCGAACAAACTCCGGCACTGGGTGCGGCAATTTTTGGAGCAATAACAGCCGGAAAGCAAGAAAGCGGTTTCACATCCGTACTTGACGCCCAAAATGCGATGACAGGGATTAAAGAAATATACGAACCAACACTTGCGAATAATTCAATATATAAAAAACTATATGTTTTATATAAACAACTGCATGACGCATTCGGAACCACCGAATGGTCGGGAAAAATGCAAAATATCATGAAAGATTTGCTCGTAATACGTGACGAACAAAGAAAGGGGAAATAATGCTTTCGGATTTAAAAGAAAGAGTATTTATCTCGAATTTGGATTTAGTAAGATATAAACTTGTTACATTGACCTGGGGTAATGTCAGCGGGATCGATCGTGAACAGGGTTTAGTCGTAATTAAACCGAGCGGCATACCTTACGACGGAATGCAGGTTAGCGACATGGTTGTAGTCGATCTGGAAGGTAATGTTGTTGAAGGTATTCATAAGCCTTCATCAGACACTTCCACCCATCTTGAACTATATAAAGCATTCACCGACGTCGGCGGGATAGCTCATACGCACAGCAAGTACGCTACCATGTTCGCGCAAGCACAAAAAGAAATTCCCTGCCTCGGCACAACACACGCAGATTCTTTTAACGGAGCTATACCCCTCACCCGATTTATATCGAAAGAAGAAGTCGAACAGGGATATGAAGAAAATACGGCAAGAGTAATTATCGAACGTTTTTCCGGTATGAAACCTCTGGAAATGCCTGCTGTCCTTGTAAGGGGTCACGGACCCTTCTCCTTCGGAAAAACACCCCGGGAAGCGGCAGAAAACAGTCATATTCTGGAGAGTATCGCCGAAATGGCTTTCGGAACTTTTCAGCTTAATCCTCAATGCGAAAATTTACCAGAGTACATTTTAAAAAAACATTATAATAGAAAACATGGTCCGGATGCCTATTACGGACAAAGCGATAAGGAGAAATAAAATGGAAAATATACCATCAATCAATCTTGGTATAATCGCAGTAAGTAGAGACTGTTTTCCCATAGAACTATCAAGAAAAAGAAGAAAAGCAGTTGTAGCCGCATGCAAAACAAAAAAAGTTTCTATAACCGAGATCGAAACGATAATAGAAAATGAAAAAGATGTGCTCCGGGCACTTAAAGAAATCCAAAAGAAAAATATTGACGCGCTTGTTGTTTACCTTGGAAATTTCGGACCGGAAGGGCCTACAACCATGCTTGCTCAGAAATTCGCCCTTCCCGTTATGTTTACCGCTGCAGCGGAAGAATCAGGAAAACATCTTATTAACGGAAGAGGTGACGCTTTCTGTGGTTTGTTGAGCGCTTCATATAACTCGGGACTACGGGGATTAAAAGCATACATTCCGGAATACCCCGTGGGTAGTGCCAGCGAAATAACCGATATGATCAAAGATTTTATCCCAGTCGCAAGAATACTCACAGCCCTAAAAAAACTTAAAATATTCTCCTTTGGACCCCGACCGTTTGATTTTGTTACATGCAACGCGCCTATTAAACCTCTCTACGACATCGGTGTGGAGATTATGGAGAATAGCGAACTGGATCTATATGATATTTATAACTCCGCAAAGGGCAATCCAGCGATCAAAAAAGTCGCATCCGATATGGCAAAGGAATTGGGAACAGGGAATACTTATCCCGAACTCCTAAATAAACTTGCCCAATACGAAATTGCTCTCATGAAATTCATGGAGGATAATTTAGGAGCTTCGGAATATGGAATATTCGCGAATAAATGCTGGCCTTCTTTTGAAAAATATTTTAGATTTGTACCCTGTTTTGTTAATTCGCGACTCGCAGCACGCGGAATACCCGTAGCATGCGAAGCTGATATATATGGAGCTTTGAGTGAATATATAGCTGCATGCGCCACGGAATTGCCCCCCGCTATTCTCGATATAAACAATACAGTTCCAACTGATATATATAAAAAAGAAAAGAGCAAAATCGGGAAATATAAATCCACAGATCTCTTCATGGGTTTCCACTGCGGAAATGTATCTTCTTCCTGCCTTGTTGGCGGAGCGATAAAATTTCAGCTAATCATGAATCGCTTGATGGAACCCGACAAAAAAGAACCGGATATAACAAGAGGCACTCTTGAAGGACAGATTAAACCCGGCGATATTACGATTTTCCGTTTGCAGTCAACAGCCGATACAATCCTTCGTTCGTTTGTTGCTGAAGGTGAAGTCTTAAATATAGATCCTCAAACATTCGGGAGTACAGGTGTATTCGCAATAAAAGAAATGGGAAGATTTTACCGTCACGTTCTTATCGGTAAAAAATTCCCGCACCATACGGGCGTGGCTTTCAAACATGTCGGCAAAATATTGTTTGCCGCCATGAAAATGCTGGGCGTCGAAGACGTATCCTTCAACCAGCCCGCCGAAATGCGATATCCTGACGAAAATCCATTTCCATGAATTGCGGTAATAACCCGTGAACTCGCTGGTTTTAAACGGAATTAGAAAGTTTGAATTTCGGGAAATACCTAAACCGGGGATAACAAAAGACACGGACGTTTTACTTAAAATGCGCAACGTCGGAATATGCGGTTCCGATATCCATTATTATTCAACAGGACAAATTGGTGATCAGATTATCAAATTCCCTTTTACCATAGGACATGAAGGCTCGGCTATTGTCGAAAAAATCGGCAGCAGCGTAACATGGGTAAGACCCGGGGACCGCGTTGCAATAGAGCCTGCCGTATCCTGCGGAAAATGCGACCAATGCATAAGCGGAAGGCGGCACACCTGCCGCGATCTAAAGTTTCTCGGCTGTCCGGGTCAACTCGAGGGCTGTTTATCCGAATATATAGTTATGCCGCAGGAAAACTGCTATAAAATAAAAGACTCAATGACCTTTATTCAAGGTGTACTGGTTGAACCGTTATCGATCGGAGTCTATTCCGCCACTTTCCTGGAAAACCCAAAAGAAAAAACTATCGGAATCCTCGGTTCAGGCCCAATAGGCCTGTTCGTTCTCCTGGCTTCACGCGTCAATGGTGTGAAAAAGGTTTTTATGACTGATAAAATAGAGGAAAGACTTGTCATCGGACAAAGGGCAGGAGCGGACTGGATTGGAAATCCCGATATGATAAATATTATCGAAAAAATAAAAAAGATAGAGCCCAATCAACTGGACGTAGTATTTGAATGCTGCGGTGAGCAGGATGCGTTGGATCAGGCAGTAGATTTATTAAAACCAGGAGGAAAACTAATAATCGTGGGAATTCCTGAACCAAATGAGATTTCCTTTAATATCAACAAAATACGAAGGAAAGAAATATCGATTCAGAATGTCCGCAGACAAAACAACTGCACACAGAAAACAATCGACTTGATAGCCGGCGGAAAGATAAACGTAGATTTTATAGTTACACATAATTTTAAACTTCAAGATACCGCATTGGCTTTTGAAATCGTGGAAAACTACCGGGATGGGGTAATCAAGGCAATTATTGATTTTGAGTAAAAGAACCAAAGGAGTTTAAATGAAAAAATTTATTTTAATCACATTATTAGTAATCTTTTGTTTTACTGCAATTACCGGGTCTGCCTATGAGCCAAAAAAGGGGATATATCTAGGGTTAAAGAGCGGTATTCTTGCTTTAAATTCAGTTAATGCTTTAAATATCTTTTCCCTAGGAGGCCTTGTCGGTTGCCCCTTACCTTTCAAAAACAAATATTTCGAAGCAGCACTTGAAGGTGAATTCAATCTCGGAAACTTTGGTGGAGATTATATAAGTGGATATCCCGGAAATAGGTCACACATAAGAACAATGGGTGAGTATTGCGTAGTAAAAACCATACCGGTCAATGAAATATACACGAAGGGCAAAATAGGTATTACACATGAAACCGTAATCCGGAAAATTTCGGGTGTTGAAACCTCATCTGAAGATATGGGCCTCTCCCTTGGAATTGGAGTAGGTTATAGAGCCGCTAATAATGTAAATCTCGAACTTGAGTTTGCCACAACCCATAGCGACATGAAATTCTTTAACGTTAATATTAATTTTATGTTCTAACCCGGAACACCAGTAGGAACCACAAGCTTACACAGATTTTCACAGAAGAATATTGATAGTCCAAAGTCCAATGTCCAAAGTCACAACTAAATCCCAACCCCGACATTAGGTACCGGGTCCCAGGTCTTAGGTTTTAGGAAAAAATACCTCCTAACATCCCAACTTCCTAACCATCTAACAGATAAATAAAAATCCTTGACATATCTATCCAAGATTTTAAAATAAACTATGCTTAAAAGATTTTTATTTATCTTACCAACATTGTTTTTTGCCTGCAATGCAGATAATCCAAAAAACCTCCAACTTTATAAAGTTGAAAATACGCTTGATTTTTACAAAAACTACAGCAAATACACCGACCCCGGAAAATATTCCTACCTCTTTGAAAATCTCCCCGATTCTTTGCAGGACTTATGCGAACTAATCAAGTGTCAATTCATTCATCCCATCGATTTAGAACCTTATAAAAAACGCATACCTGAAAACAGGCATTACGAAGACCACAAATTTCCATCAGCCGAAAAATTACTTGCAGGTCTATTAGCATTAGACTCTACCGGTCTCACTTTTGAGCGAAAGTTCGAAAATCGTTTAGTCGTTACCTGCCGTTACCATTCCATACTCCTTGCCTCCATTCTGAAATCCCGCGGAATGCCGGTAAGACTTCGTTACGGTTTTGCTCCTTATCTTGCTCCGGGCACGGATTTACACATTGGTCATGTAATTTGCGAAGTCTGGAACGAAAAAGAAAAGAGATGGATGTATGTAGACCCGGATAGGAAAATGGTAGATTTTCCCAGAGATGAATTCGAAACGGGAAACCAAACCTGGACTGCCTTCAGAGCCGGAGAAGTAAAAGACCAGAACAAATACGGTGTACCAGACACATGGGGCGAAATAATGATTCTCGGAACGATCTACCAGGATCTTTTATCCGTAATGGGATATGAAGTACTATACTGGGAATACCCTGTAACTCAATATCTCGGTGAAGATATCAGCACAATAGACCAACAACGGCTAAAGATGCTTGATA
>CAYYUB010000099.1:0-5621 GCA_964474855.1 uncultured bacterium | reverse complement strand
CAAAAGATGAAATTATAGGTAAAAGTGATTTCTCCTTCCAAAAAGAAGAAATTGCAGAAAAATACTTCGAAGAGGAACAGAACATAATGAACAAGGAAGAACCTTTGTTAGATCAAGAGGCAAAACTTGTAGATTCTGATGGGACACCTAATTGGACCTCATATACAAAAGTCCCCCGTTACGATAAAGAAGGCAATGTTATTGGTATTATTGGTATCTCACGCGACATCACAAAACTTAAAGAAACAGAAGAAGAACTGCGCAGGGAAGAAGAACTCCTATCAAATGCCATGGAATCTATGGAAGACGGCATTCTGGTTTTAGATCGAAATTTCCACTTTACTTATTGGAACAACTCAATGGAGAAACTAACTAAAATTCCCAGGGATAAGATATTAAAGAGTAGGAAAAAACCCTGGGAAATATTTCCTAATCTAAAAGAAGCCAAAGTTGATAAAATGATGGAACAAGCTATGGACGGCGAAGTTGTTAAAAAAGATAAAATCCCATATGAGTTGAAAGATGGAACAAAACGCTTCACCTCAGAAATGTATCTTCCACTCAGAAACCCTGAGAGTGATATTTATGGAATCGTAGGGGTGGTGAAGGAAATCACTAAAGAGATAGAAGCAGAGGAAACATTAAGGGAATCAGAAGAAAAATACAGGATACTTGTGGAAAGCAGCAAGGATGGAATCTATATCTGTAGAGCTGATAGATTTCTTTTTGTTAATGACCGCCTCTGTAATATACTTTGTTACAGTAAAGAAGAACTTTACAAAATGGAAGTCTGGGAAATAATCAGTGAAGATGATCGAAGTATAGTTAAAGAAATGGAACGCAGAAGAGAAAAAGGAGAGGAAATGCCCGACGTTTACGAAGCAAATACAATCACCAAAAATAATGATCTCCGTTTCTGCGAATTCTCTATTAGAAGAATAACTTATCAGGGGTTGGAATCCTTCATGGGTATCATTAGAGATATCACCGAATATAAAGATATGGAAAAAGAAAGGGAAAAAGCAGACCGTCTGGAATCTCTTGGACTCTTAGCAGGGGGAATTGCGCATGATTTCAATAACTTTCTTACCGGTATTCTTGGAAATATATCTTTAGCAAAACTACACCTGGATATCGAGGACGAATCTTACGAAATATTGCAGGAATCAGAGAGGGCAGCTCAAAGCGCAAAAAGCCTGACCCAACAGCTTCTAACTTTTTCAAAGGGAGGAACTCCCGTAAAGGTTAATATAACTATCGAGGATTTAGTAAAGAATTCGGCAAATTTCGTATTGAGCGGTTCCAACGTCAGATGTAATTTCGAATTCCCTGATGATTTCTGGAACGTTAAAGCCGACAGAGGACAGTTAACTCAGGTCTTCAACAACTTAATCTTAAACGCGAATCAGGCAATGCCCGAGGGAGGGGTAATAACGGTTAGAGGAGAAAACGTTGTTATAACAAAAGCTAAAAAACTACCCTTGAAAGATGGAAAATATATAATGATAGAAACACACGACAGAGGTATAGGAATACCTCAGGACGTAATATCTAAAATATTTGACCCATTTTTTACTACAAAACAAAAGGGAAGCGGGCTTGGACTTTCGACCGTTTTTTCCATAATTAAAAGACATGAAGGATTTATTACGGTTGAATCGGAACCGGAACAAGGAACAGCATTCTTCATTTATTTACCTGCAACACAGAGGGGTATAGTTAAGGAAAGAGAAACTGAAAAAAAGACATTTAAGGGTGAGGGTAAAATTCTCGTAATGGATGATAAATCTTTTGTGAGAAATGCAGCAGTTAAGGCTTTGAGATTGTTCGGATATGAAGTTGAGGGCTCCACTGATGGTGAAGATGCAGTAAGTTTGTTTAAAGATGCAATCAATAAAGGTAAACCCTTTGATGTTGTCATATTAGATTTAACAATCCCCGGAGGGATGGGAGGTGAAAACACTTTAAAAAAATTAAGAGGCATAGACCCTAAAATGAAGGCAATAGTCTCCAGCGGCTATTCCGAAGATCCGGTAATGTCTGACTATAAAAAACATGGTTTTAATGCTATCGTGAATAAACCTTATCAATATGAAGAGTTGTGTAAAGTTGTAAGTAAAGTAATAGAAGAAGACTCTTAAAACATAATTTGTATGTGGTGGAAAATTCATTTCCCCTTGACTTTCTTTCATTGTTACCTAATATTTTTCATTAAGCGGGTATAGCTCAACTGGTAGAGTACGAGCTTCCCAAGCTCGGGGTCGCGGGTTCGAATCCCGTTGCCCGCTTTTTATTGCTTATGAATAATATCTCTTTCGAAATAAAAGCAAAAGAAAAAAATGCTCGGACAGGCATGATTACCACAAAAAGCGGTATTGTAAAAACACCGGCTTTCATGCCTGTAGCCACTTTAGGAGACATAAAGGCTCTCCCCTCCTGGGATATGAAAAAGCTGGACATTCAGATATTTATTTCAAATACTTATCATTTACATATAAGACCGGGAGAAAAACTCATCAAAAATCTAGGCGGTTTACATTCTTTCATTGGCTGGGACAGACCTATCGCTACCGATTCGGGAGGATTTCAGGTTTATTCTCTTTCAACCAAGATAAAGATACAGGAGGATGGAATTCTTTTTTCGTCTCACGTTGATGGTACCCCGCTTAGATTTACACCGGAAAAAGTCATTGATATAGAAGTGAGTCTGGGGTCGGATATTTTGATGCCCCTTGATGAATGCGTTGGATATCCTATAGGTATTGGTTACGCTAAAGAAGCTATGGAGAGAACCAATAGATGGGCGAAGCGGTCCCTTGAATACTTTAAGGAAAACAACTCTCCCGGCCTTCTTTTCGGGATCCTGCAGGGATCTACCTACACGGATTTAAGAAAAGCTGCTGCAAGTGAACTAAGCCAACTTGATTTTGACGGTTATGCTCTCGGCGGATTGGTAGTCGGGGAAGCAACGGAGCAAACAAGAGAGATAATCGAATCTACAACTCCTTTGTTGCCGGAGGAAAAACCGCGTTATACAATGGGCTTGGGTAAAATTGAAGATATTTTATGGGCAGCAGGAGAAGGCGTAGATCTTTTCGACTGCGTTATCCCCACAAGGAATGCAAGAACAGGAGGTCTGTACACGTGGGAAGGAAAAATTAATCTAAAAAATTCGCAGTTTAAAGACGACCCGACTCCAATTTCAGAAGAATGTAAGTGCCCTACATGCATTCATTATTCTAAAGCTTATCTTCGACATCTATTCAATACAGATGAACTCCTTGCCAAATATCTTGCAACACTACATAATATATATTTCTATATTGAATTGATGAAAGAGATAAGAAAAAAGATTGAAGAAGGAAAGTTCATCATGTGGAGAGAGGAAATCTTAAGTAAATTCAAAGGAGGTTTTAATGATTAACGTTATTAATTTCTTGATAGCACAGGGCGCAACAGGAGTAAAAGGATTATCACCGGATGCTTGTGGTGGACAGGGCGGATTTTCGCCAATGATATTCATGGTACTTATCTTTGCGGTTTTTTATTTTCTTTTTATAAGACCCTCACAAGTTCAACAGAAAAAACATAAGGAAATGATACAATCTGTACAGAAAGGGGATAGGATAATTAGTTCGGGCGGAATTCATGGAAAAATAACCCAGATTAAAGATCTTAGTGTTAAAATAAAAATAGATGAGAAAACAGAATTAGAGCTCGAAAAAGGAATGATAAGGAAGGTTTTAGGAAAAGAAAGTTAATGAAAATAGTATTCTTCGGAAGTTCTCATCTTTCCACTATAATTCTGAATTCTCTCGTATCCGCAGGCATTGAAATTCCTCTTGTTATAACAAAAGCGCCTAAAAAGAAAGGAAGAGGCAAAAAAGAATCCTCTACACCTGTTGGAAAAACAGCAATGGATCTATCTTTAGATCTTATTGAAGAAGATAATCCGAATTCTATTCTTGTGGAAGAAAAGATTAGAGAAACTAACGTCAATACTTTTATACTTGCTTCTTATGGAGCAATATTGAAAGAGAATATCCTAAAAATTTCAAAATATCCTTTGAATATCCATCCTTCTATTCTCCCTAAATACAGGGGAGCGACTCCGGTGGCACGGGCTTTAATGAATGAAGAAAAAAAAACCGGAATTACTATTTTTCTAATGGGCACGGGAGTAGATACTGGAAATATAGTAAGAATTAAAGAGGTCCCCATTCTACCTTTTGAAGTACGCACGGAATTGGAAGAACGCTTATTTAAAGAAGCTCTCGAACCCGTCTTGTCAGTCCTCAAAGATATTGACAAAGGAAAAGAAATTCAGAGTCTTTCTCAGGATAATAGTAAGTCCAGCTACGCGCCAAAGATAGAAAAAGAAGAATGCAGGATAAATTGGAAAAAAAAGTCTTCCGAGATCGAAGGCAAAATTAGAGGTCTTTCCTATAAACCCGGGGCATTCTGTATATTCAGAAGTAAAAAACTTAAGATCCTTAGATCTATACAATTTGCAGATGCCCAAAATATAGGTCGTCCTGGAGAAGTTATAGATATTCAGAAAAACATTACGGTGAAATGCGGAGAAGGTGCCGTGGAAATAAGAGAAATTCAACTTCAGGGTAGAAATATAATGGACGGAAAATCTTTTATAAACGGCTACCATATCAAAACAGGAGAAATACTGAAATAAATGTATGGAATATTAGTAATTTTTTCTATATTTTTTATCTTTAATTCTACTTATAACGACGTAGCCATCGATTCGAAAAATCGAGTGATACTTCTTTCTTCGGAAGATAGAATTGTTGAAAACACAAGCGGGCAGGGATATTTTTCCCTTGATTCAATATTCGCGCCTGTCTCTATATCATCATCTTCTTTTTCTATCTGGGTAACCTCCCCTTCCGAATTCACAAGTCAAAAGTACTCTTTATGGGGTGAGTTCCTCGGAAAACTTAATGTAGGAGGAAATGATATAGACGCGGACGAGAAAGGAGTTCTTATAGCGGGAGAAGAAACTCATCTGTTTCAGACAATCTCGGGCTCAAGAATAGCAGTAACGTGGAAAGAAATTGAGCGTTGCGGTCTCTCCAAAGACTCTTTGTATCTCTACGACAATGATACCCTTCATGTTTTTAAAAGAGATGGGAAATTTATCAGAAAAAAGTTTATTCCCGGGATAAAGGATCTCTGTATATACAAGAAAAATTTGTGTTTCTTATTTAAAGATTCTCTTGTTCTACACGATACCGTAGTCTCTATTTTCGGAGGAAAAAGAGCTGAAGGTAATGATAAATTTATTTCTATTTTGACCGATTCCGGAATCGTGTATTACCCTACCCCTACAACCCAAAAATTTAGACAGGATTAACAAGATTAACAGGATATACTTTTTGTTTTTACTCCCTAACTTCCCAACCTTCTAACATTTCAACTATAGCAGGAACAACAAATCACACAAATAGCACAAATAATTTCTTTACTAATTCACCAATTAACCAATCAACTAATTAACTGATCCGAAGGATCTATTTCACCAATTCCTTACTATCGCATATTTTAATTTCTTTCCCTGGCAAAACCAGAATAAAGAAACAGCCGCAAGCAATATAGAAAAAATG
>CAYYUB010000098.1:0-5633 GCA_964474855.1 uncultured bacterium | reverse complement strand
TATAAAAGAGAATAGGTGTTAGGAATAGGATCCTTCGGATCAGTTAATTAGTAAATTAGTTAAAAAAACATTGAAAATCTGTGTTAATCTGTGTAATCTCGTGGTTGCTATTTGGGTTGTGGGGCTTTGTGTTCTCTGTCTCTTTGTATGAGATAATCTGGGAGTTGGGAGTGGTATTTTAAATCCTGAGAATCTGCGTCCCATTTGTCATTCGGTTTTACTAAATCTAACCTGGTTTCTTCCTTCCTTTTTTGCTCTATATAGTGCCTTGTCAGCTACTCTAAAAACACTATGCAACGGTTGGGTCTTGCCATGCCGATGCGAAATTCCTGCAGATATAGAAATCTTTATTCTTTTTTTTCCCGCTTTCATGGAAGTCTTTTTGACTTTTTTTCTGATTAATTCCATCATCATTTTTACCTTTGTCGTGCTCTGATGAGGAAAAAAGATCACAAACTCTTCTCCGCCATAACGGCAAACTATGCCATCGGGAACTACTTCATTTGTCAGTATTCGGACCAGCTGAATCAATACTTCGTCTCCGGCTCTGTGACCGTATTTATCGTTGACATTTTTGAACCGGTCAATATCAATGATTGCAATTCCAAAAGGCGGAGTTGTATCAACCTTGGTTTGTTCGTCAAGAATACGTTCACAGTGACTGCGGTTATAGACCCGAAGCAGAGGGTCATAGGATGCTCTGTGCTCTATCCTTGCTAGCCAGTGTATGAAAACTCCGATTACGAGGAATAGCGGAGCCACGGCAAATATGTAAGAATCGAAAAGAAGAATTTCCGCCCTTAAGTTACCGAAGTACCAGCCACCGCCAAAAAACAGAGCCATTCCTCCCAGTACTCCTCCGAGAAAAAATTGGCGTTTTAATACGAATATGGAAACAATTAGAGTTGAAAATGCTAATATTCCGGGAATCAGGGTTAACCATATGTTGAGGTCATTTTTACGAAGAGCTTCCAGGGAAGCCATTTTAAAAGGCACTTTCCAGAAAAGATAAAGGAAGACTATTTCGATAAGCAGTCCTGCAATGGTAATTCTCTTTGTCCATCTATACTTTAAAAATGTCGGCAGCAAGGTACTCAGGAGGATTCCTATAAGCATCATAAGATAAATGCCCGGAATAAAACTATCCGATGCCGGCAGTGAAAAAATTCCGGCAGTACTAAAAAAAGAAAAAGCCAGAGCGGATAAGCCGGTGAGATGACCTGCAAGGAAAACTTTTAAATTGTGAATTCGAGGATAGGAAAAATAACCAACTGAGATAGCTCCTGCGCCTGTCAGGATACCTATATACGAAAACAACTTTGTGAATGTAGCTGGACTAAACTTTTGCGGGAGGAAACCGGAAAGCCAAAACCCGCACCACAGCATTACCAATCCAAGAGCAAATACTACAACCCCCCATTTGCTTTCATATATATGCCCTTCCATAGAAGGCTTATCGTAAAGTTCCTTATCTGTTTTTTTTCGCATGGGTTTTTAGTTTCCTCAATAAGAAAAATAGGAATATTTAAGTAAATAGTCAAGGGAAACAAAATCAAATGAGATATTTTTTTACAAAAAAGTAAGGAATAAATTTGAAGGTGCAAAGAATCCCCCCTTGACAAAAGAAGAAGAATCCTTATCTATTCATATGGGTTTTGTGGTCCCGCCTTTTTAAAGACTTAAAATATTATTAATCAAAAATCCCCCGTAAATTATTAGAAAGAATAAAAAAGGAGTTGTTGTGAATGAAATAGCAAAGGAAATGAATAATGTTCTGAAGGCAAAATCGCCGACTATTTTCTCCCTCTTGAGTGATTTCGGTAAGGAAATATACATGCCAAAAGGTATAATCTCTCAGACCGCAGAAGCAAAAATGCATGCTTACGAGTGTAATGCGACAATTGGTATTGCAAAGGAAGATGGGGATCCTATGTATCTCAGTTCGATAGATAAATTTTTTAACAATCTAACTCCTTCTGAAATTTATCCTTATGCGACTCCTTTTGGTCTTCCTGAGCTAAGAAAACTCTGGCAGGAAAAGATTATTTCGGAAAATAATCTGGATGCTAAAAAGATAAGCCTTCCCATTGTTACTCATGCTTTAACTAATGGTTTAATGTTAACGGGTGATCTTTTTATCGACGAAGGAGACGAAATATATATACCTGATAAGTTGTGGGGTAATTATAAATTAATTTATTCTGTGAGATATAAAGCCAATATCGTAAATTATGATTTCTTTAATTCTTCCTTTAAAGGTTTCAATGTTGTTTCTTTAAAGGAAACTTTAAATAAATCTGATAAAGAAAAAGCTGTGGTGCTGTTCAATTTCCCTAATAATCCAACCGGTTATACTCCGACGGAAGAAGAAGCTGATGGGATTACAGAGGTTATACTTGACCTGGCTAAAAGTGGAAAGAAAATTCTCGTTGTGGTCGATGATGCTTACTATGGACTTTCTTTCGAAGATGGTTTACTTGGCCACTCTCTTTTTTCGAAATTCGTAGGATTGCATCCTAACATTGTAGCTGTAAAGCTCGATGGTTTTACGAAGGAATTTTACGTCTGGGGTTTTAGAATTGGATTTCTAACTTTTGCCGATTACCCTCAAAACAAAGAAGCGTATGAAGTCATGGAAAAGAAAACCGCAGCTGCCATTAGATGTTCTATTTCCAACTGTTCTCATCCTGCACAATCTATATGTCTAAAGGTGCTCGGTGAAGGTGATTATAAAAAGGAGAAAGAAGAAAAATATAAAAAATTAAAAGCTCGAGCAGAAAAAGTAAAAGAAATAGTTTACGATGAGAAATTCGGAAAGCTATGGGATGTGTATCCTTTCAACTCGGGATATTTTATGTGTTTAAGGCTAAAAGGTGTTGACAGCAGTAAAGTAAGGGAACATGCGCTTAAAGAATATGGAATAGGAACCATCTCTATAGGTACCCGAGATCTGCGAATTGCTTTTTCTTCTGTTGAAATTAACAAGATTGAGAAGCTTTTTGATTGTTTAGCCGGGTCTATAAGAGAACTTAAAAGTTAATTTTAAGACCATGCGGGTAATTTCCAGCTTCATAATTTTTTCACTCTATCGGATATCCGGCAGATGTAGAATTCTCCTTTAATACCAGTTTTTTCTTTATACTCTTTACTCACTCTTTTTATTATTTCTTCCTGCGATTTTTGTTCTATCAATGCAATTACACATCCGCCGAACCCCGCTCCAGTCATTCTTGCCCCGTAAACATCATCCGATTTTAAAAATGCTTTTACCATAATGTCCAGTTCTTTACAGCTCACTTCGTACAGCTCTTTAAGTGAGTTATGAGATTGTACCATTAATTTTCCTAGTTTATCCAGGTCTCCTTTTTTTAAAGAATCTACAGCCTTCTTTACTCTTGCATTTTCGAATATAACATGCTCACATCTTCTTGCTAATACTTCCGGAAGTTTCTTTTTGTGTTTTTCGAATTCTTCTTTATTGATATTGCTCAGATTTTTAACGTTTTTACGTTTTAGATACTTTTTTAATATTTTCAAGCCCTCATTGCATTCGGCGTGTCTTTTGTTATAAGCTGACTTTGCCAGCCCTCTCCTGATTTTTGTGTTGCCTATGATTATTACTTTATCCCTTATATTATGGAAAGGAATCAGCCTGTGTTCCAGTGTGTCACAATTCAAGAATAAAGCGTTGTTTTTTTTACCGAAAGTTATAATATATTGGTCCATTATCCCACTTTTTACCCCGATGAACTCATTCTCTGCTTTCCTGCACAAGATAGGAATCCTTTCTTCTTCAATGGTTTCTCCGGATAGCTCCAATAAAATTTTCATTGTCAGGACTTCAATTGCAGCGGAAGAAGAAAGTCCGCTTTCTACGGGAATGTTCCCTTCAAAAATTATACCCGCACCGCAGAGTTTGATGCCTTCTTTTTCCAGTACCCAGGCTACACTCAGAGGGTAATTTGCCCAGTCTTTTTTTTCTTCATGTTTAAGTTCATCAAGAGAAGCCACAAATTTCCTGGAAAAATTCTTTGATTTAAGGTAGATCTTTCTATCTTTTCTTTTTTTTGCCATGGCGAGTATACTAAGGTTTATGGCAACCGGTAAGACGTATCCACCGTTGTAATCCGTATGTTCGCCTATAATATTAACTCTTCCGGGTGCATTGAAGATATGTGTCCCTTTCGTATTGCCAAATGTTTTTTTGAATTCTCTTTTAAGATTTTCAACTCTTGTTTCTAAAAATTTATCTTTTACCATAAAGTTTTTCAATTGTTTTTCTCAACTCTTTTGCTTTTTCTTCCGGGGAAGTCGGATTGCCGTGTGTCCAGGAGCCTGTCTCGGAGCTGGCATTAAATTTTTGTGTTTTCTCGTTTCTGAGTGGCGGATAAAATTCAATATGGAACTGATAATAGGCATAATCTTTTTTATCTGTTGGCTTTTGATGAAAACACATCATATATGGAAAATCTCTGTCGAATAAATTATCATATGTGCTAACGATTCGCTTGAGAGATTGACCTAAGTGTTTTTTTTCTTCTTCATTTAATTCGTCAATAGAGAGTTTTTTTTGCCTTGGAATAATAAAAACCTGGTAGGGATAATCAGCAAAGTAAGGGACAAAAGTCACAAAGGAATCATTTTCATCAACAATTCTTTTTTTCTGTTTTAACTCCTCTTTAAGAATTTCAAGATAAAGGTTTTTATTTTCCTTTTCAAAGTACTCCTTGCAGGAGGAAAGTTCCATTTCTATTTTTTTGGGAATAAAAGGGAATCCGTAAATCTGACCGTGCGGATGAGTTATTGTTACCCCGACTTCCTTCCCTCTGTTTTCAAATATGAAAACATATTTTATAAAATCTCTATTACCCATTTCTATGTATTTATCAACCCAAAGATCGATTAGTTTTGTAATGTTATCGAATGGAAGTTCTCCAAGAGAACTTTTATGTTCCGGAGAGTATAGAATTACTTCACACTTACCATAGGATTTCGCGTTTTTAAAAATTGAAGAATGTGAAGGTTCGATTTCGGGGGGGGTAGGGCTTAGAATTGGCCAGTCATTATCATAAGGAAGGACTTCATATTCGTCCTTAATTTTATCTGATCCCGGACAGAAAGGGCAGTATTCTTTTGGCGTAAGAGGTCTGTTTTGTCTCTCGCTTGAAACCATAACCCACCATTTAAGTACAGGATTCCATCTCAATTCATACATCGATTTTTCTTTAATTTTCCCCCTTTAAAACATAATAGTGTTTAGCATATAAAATTCTTCTGCTAATTGGGTATGGGCTAAAGGTGCTAAACTCTGTTTATTATACGAAATATAAAAAAAAAATCAAGAGAGAAAGGATAAGAATAAGGAGCTTATTAGCCTAAGGATTCGGCTTGCTTCTGCAATTCAATTAATTTTGTGGAAATTTTTCTGGATATTTGTCTTTTCTCCAGAAAACCGAGAACTTCATCTTTAGCTGAAACAACGGGTAAGTATTCGAGATTATATCGGCTTAAAATTTCTAGTACTTCCACCATAGGTAAATCCGGTGAGGCTTTTGCTATAACAGGTTCCATTAAGTCGTAAGCCAACAGGAACGAATCTAATCCTCTTGTCGCGAGGGAATTTTTTATATGAT
>CAYYUB010000097.1:0-5718 GCA_964474855.1 uncultured bacterium | reverse complement strand
CAAAAGGAGCTACACTATACAGAAAAATGTTATTACTTAAATAGCATCATATAACAATAGAATGTTAATAGTGTTAATAGGGTCAAACTTTTAAACGTGAACCAAAGAATTAGGTACCAGATACCAGGTCTTGGATCCTTCGGATTAGTGAATTAGTTGATTGGTTAATTAGTAAAAACCAAATTAAAAAACTTAGTGTCTTTGTGCCTTCGTGGCAAATTCAGGGGATGTGGGGTGTTCTTGACAATAGTCTCTTTCAAATTAACTTAATCCCATGCGGGAAATAATCAGAAAAAAAAGAGACGGGCAAAAACTCAATAAATCCGACATAGAATATTTTATCCGGGGAGTCACGAGTAAAAAAATTCCGAATTATCAGATAAGCGCCCTTTTAATGGCAATATTTTATAAAAGCATGGATTTAGAGGAAACAAAAGACCTTACGTATTTCATGCTGAACTCAGGTAAAAAACTCGATTTGTCGGCTATCAAGGGTAAGAAAATCGATAAACATTCAACAGGTGGTGTTGGAGATAAAATAAGTTTAATTTTAGCGCCACTTGCAGCGGAAATGGGGATAATCGTTCCAATGATTACGGGAAGGGGTCTCGGGCATACGGGTGGAACTTCCGATAAGATGGAAGCAATTCCCGGTTACGAAACCGCTCTTTCATTTGATAAATTTAAGGAAGTTTTAAAGGAAGTTGGATGTTCCATTATTTCACAGACAGGAGAAATCGCTCCCGCGGATAAAGAGTTATACGCGTTAAGAGACGCGACGGAAACCGTAGAATCGGTACCTCTTATTACCTCCAGCATTCTTTCCAAAAAACTCGCGGAAGATTTAGGCGGTCTTGTTATAGACCTTAAGGTAGGAGAAGGCGCTTTTATGAAGACTCTCGATTCGGCAAAAAAGCTGGGCGAAATGATGAAAAATGTGGGTGAAGAGCTCGGAACGAAAATGACGATAGTTTTTACGGACCAGTCTTCGCCAATTGGAAGAACCATCGGAAACGCTCCTGAAGTGTTTGAGTCCGTTGAGATATTGAAGGGTAACGTAAATGACTACCCTGATACTGTTGAAATTACGACAATTCTTGCGGAGGAAATGTGTTCGCTTGCGGGAATTAAGGGAAAAGTTTTGGAGGTGCTTGAAAGCGGTAAAGCTTTTGAACGATTCGAAGGTATGGTACATCATCATGGAGGTGATCTATCCGGACTCTCTACTTACGAAAATCCCTTTGAAATCAGAGGCGAAAAAGAGGGAATTGTCGAGAAAATAGACGCGTACAAAATCGGTATCGCCGCTTTAAAGACAGGTGCGGGTAGAGAGAAAAAGGAAGACAACGTAGATTTAAAAGCCGGTATAAAACTTTTAAAGGTAGAAGGTGAAGAAGTAAAAAAGAATGAAACAATCGCACTTGTTTTTACGAAAAAGCCCTTAGAACCCATAAAAGAAAATATCCTGTCAGCGTACTCGGTTGGAAATAAATTTAAAAAAACTACAACAAAAATTTTAGAGAAGTGGTAAAAGACAAAAACGCAGTCATAGTTCTTGGGTGCAAGGACAGAGAACTCACAAAAAAAAGAGTAAACTTCGCGGAAGAAAAATTAAAAAATTCCAATAATATTAAAATAATTTTCTCAGGCACAAAAGAAGAAGTTAACTGGATGAAAGAACATTCCAATCTAAAAGCCATACCGGAAGAAAAATCGGAAACCACGCCGGAGAATCTTATAAATTCAAAGAAACTTATTGGGAACGCGAAAAAAGTATGGATAATTACCGATAAAAGTCATTCTTTCAGAACCCGTTATCTTGCAAGAAAAATATTAAGAGGCAAAACAATAGAAGTCATAGGAGTAAAAATGCCTGCTATTTATATGATTAAACAAATTTACTATGAGTTTCCCCGTTTAATCAAACATGTCTATGAACTTGGATAAAGATTACGAAATATTCGACCACACGGCGGATATTGGTATAAAATTAATAGGGGATTCTCTCTCTGAAATTTTCATGAAAGCAATCCACGCTACGGCTGATTTACTATCCGGCGGAATACAAATCCAGCCGGTAATCGAAAAAGGTTTTTCCATTAAAGAAGAAAATATAGAAACAGCCCTTGTCAGTGTTCTTGAAGAAATTATATATTTTTTTGAAAAAGAGTTGTTTTTGCCTTCTACGTGTTCCGTTAAGATTAAAAAGGATCGATATAAAATTAATCTTAAAGGGAACATTACATCGATCGAAGAAATAAAAGAAGGAACGGAGATAAAAGCAGTGACATACCATCAGCTTGAGATTAAGAAGATTAATGAGGAATATCAGGCGCGGGTTATTTTTGATGTATGATAAATAGTCCAAAGTCCAATGTCCAACGTCCAAAGTCAAAACTAAATCCCAACCCTCAAATCCTGAATATGGGACGTAGATTAACACCGATTTACAGGATTATTATTTATTGTTTTTTTAACTACTAACTACTCCCTACTCTCTAGACACTACCAATCAATTAATTCAAAGGTCAATCCTTGACAAATAAGATAATTCCCCATAAGTTATTATTGTAATATGAAGAAATTTATAACTTTAAAAATGTATAATTTTAAAAGAGAGAAACTCGAATGCATCATGACCTCGTGGTTTAATAATGAGGTAGAAATAGAAATAGAAGCAATTCAAAGAAAACCTAAACCTATCAGGATATAGATGTTTTATTCGGTTATACATTCAATCTTGCGTGTTATATCAGTAGCCTATATTAGGCTACAAACTATTGATATAGAAAACATCCCGGAGGAAGGCGGCGTAATCCTGGCACCAAACCATCCCAGTGATTCAGATTCGTTTATTCTTGGGACCGCGATTAGAAGACAACTCCATACAATGGGCAAAGAGGAACTGTTCAGAAAACGCTTCGCGGGATTTGTCTTTAGAAAGTTGAACGCTTTTCCCGTAAAAAGGGCGGAAATTGATAGAGAAGCCATCCGAACCGCTGTCAGTATTCTTAAAAATGGTCATGTAATTGATATGTATCCTGAAGGAACGGTAAGTTTAGATGGCTCTTTACAGGAGCCAAAATTAGGGACAGCATTCATTGCTTTGCAGGCAAAAGCGGCTGTTGTTCCTGTAGCGATAATTGGTTCTTTCAATGTTATGTCAAAAGGGCAAAGGGTTCCCCGACCGCACAAAGTACTCATCAAATTTGGGAAACCGCTCTATTTTGATGAACATTATGGCAAACCTTATAATAAAGAAATATTGAAAATCGTAACCGAGAAAATAATGAACGAGATAAAAATACTATTGAACCCGGATACATTATAGGAGGCAAACCATGTCAGTATTCGAGAAAATAAAAAGAATTTTGGCGGAAGAAATGGATGTAAATCCAACAGAAGTTTTTCCGAAAAGCTCTTTTGCGGACGACCTTGGAGTAGATAGTCTTGGTTATGTTGTACTGCTTCAGGCATTCGAAGAAGAGTTTAATATCGAATTTCCGGATGAAGATGCGGCAAATTTTAAAACTGTTGAAGATGCCGTGAAATACATAGAGGGTAAGATATAAAAATAGCCATGGAAAACCTAAAAAACGGTTAAGACAACAAAGTCAATACGGGATGTGACAGAATATGGGGACGGTGTATTAATTTTCAACTTTATCCAAAACCAATTTTACAACTTACCAATATCCAATTTTTTTGATATTCATATTTAAATAATGGGCTTGACTTATTGTGACTGATTATCTGTGAAAATCTGTGTCTGTTATAGAGGATTAGTAGCGAATAGGGAAGACAAGCTGTGTTAATCCGTGGCTAATTTGGTTTTTGTTTTGACGCAAGACTCACGACGCGTGACGCACGACGATTTTTACCCTTGACATCTTAGTGAAATTTTGTAGAATGCATACATAAAGGGTACAGTGGACTATGCATATATTTTTAACAATAATTTAAATCTTGAGAAAATTTATGTGCCTGTCAAAAAAATTGGAGGAGGTAAAATGTCATCAAAAAAAACTTTTAGTTACGAAGACGCAAAATCCATCGGAGAAAAACTTGGTATAAAGTGGGACAAATTTGATGTTGAACAGTTTAGAATGGGAATGGACGTTGAACTTGAACATGGAAAAATAGATGAATTGACCAATGTTAGTAACGACGATCCCCTTACCACCGGAAAAATTGCTCTTGCGCATCTTAATGAGTTTCCCGATTACTACGACAGATTGGAATATATGGAAAAAGAAGCCGAAGAATATTGGGAAAATAAAGAATAACGGAGGGTTGATGGGTATAGATTTGCATGCAGAATTCCGGAGTATTCCGGGTCTTGAAAAACTACTTGGGGAAGAAATCTCAGTAGAAGTAGGCGCGGCATTTAAAAGAACTAACCATGAGGATGGAGAGCTAGTTGAAAGTAACCCTACTAATATGTGTACCTATAAAAGCAAATTGGTAAAATTGGGAAACCATGGAATATTTCTCGAGAACAAGGAAAAGGATAAAAATCCAAAGAACACAATGATTTTACATGTCGATGAGAGTTACATCAAAATCCCAACACCCGAAGCCAAGACTTATCTGCCGTTTCTTGATTCGGAATGTGTATATAACGAGAAAAAACAGGATATTACCTATAGGGGAATATTGTCAATTAAGCATAAAAATAATTTAGTATACAAGAGAGAATCTCTCTATTAGTAATCAAAGGCATAAAAAAAGGGATTGAGTGATAGATTTCACCCAACCCCAATTATTAATTTACTTAACTCTTTACCTTTACTTTATTTATTTTAAGTCTTCTTCTATTGCCTGAAGATCTTCTTCGTGTTCGACTTCGTCTGCTAGTATCGATTCTATCATATTGGAAGTAATAAAGTCTTTATCGCCTAAGAATTTAAGAAGCTTGCTGTAAACTTCTATCGCGCACTGCTCTCCTTTTATATTCTGTTTCAAAATTTTCTTTACCTTAGGATCAAAGGGAGCATCGTAACCGCAGTTCGTCATCTTATACCAATCTTCCGGTTTTAATATTGGAGTTCCGCCAAGTTGAAGTATTCTTTCCACAAGCATTTCCGCATGCCTCAATTCATCTCCTGCGTGTTCGACGAGTTCTGCCACCACAACTCCCCTCATCGGACCGACAATTACCTTAGAACCTATCCAATATTGATAATAAGCAAGCCACTCGTCGGCTAAAGCTTTATTAAGTAACTCAATAAGTTTTTTTACGTTAACTCCTACAATTTCTCTTCCTTTAGTACCCATGTTTCCTCCTTTTTTGGGATTTTATTTTCTGTTTAGTAAGATGACTAAATAAGGCAATTTGTCAACCCTCCACAACAACTAATTAGCCACAGATTGATACAGATAAAAAAATATTTTTGTTGTTTAACACTCATCAACGCATCTACCCATTAACCCACTAACTAAAAAAACGTTGACATATTTTACAATCAAGCATATAATGGTACAGAGATTACTCGGAGGAAAGTAGAGAACTAGTTGAATTTCTTTGTAATATGATAATGGAGGAATAGGAAACTAAAGGATTAATTATGGATATAAAATTAAACTTAACGAGCCCGTCAGTTTTTATCGGAAAGCAGGGAAATGGAATTATCAGCTTTGGTTCCGGACAACCGGATCTTCCCCCTCCACGAGAGGCTATAGAAGGCATTGATATTAGACGTGACCTCAGGTATGGAC
>CAYYUB010000096.1:0-5755 GCA_964474855.1 uncultured bacterium | reverse complement strand
AAGATTTCACAAGATTAACCTAACGCGGCAAAGCCACTAAAATGTAAAAATCAAACAACTCCCTTTTTATATCTGTTTTTCACACAAAACCCTACCCCTTTAAAAGATTTATTTTGTTGTTTAAAAATAAAAAATATTGGGGGATGTGAGTGGCAATCCGTGACTATCAGTGAAAATCAGTGGCTAATTAATCTGGGGTGGAGGGGGGATTCAAATCCAAAAAATCTGCGTTTATCTGCGTCCTATCATTTTTAGTTTTTGCATTTTTATTTGTCATTTTGCTTTTTAATTTTTAATATTTAATTTCCAAAATCTACCTTGCTTCTTGACTTTGGGTTCTCAACGTTGGACTATAAAACTTACATCCAATATATCAGCACTAATCTATCCCATATTTGAATGATATCGCGCTCGTCGGACATGCTTTAATACATTCACCACACCTGATACAATCTACAGAATCCGGAGCTTTAAAAATCTCAACATCCATAGGACAAACGGTTTGGCAGGCATAACACTCAATACATTTTTTCTCATCAACCTTTATCTTGAAAAATGTAAATTTATTGAAAATTCCATAAATTGCCCCAAGAGGGCATACAAAACGGCAAAAAGGCCTCTTAATCAAAACAGAAAAGGCTACGAATACAGCAACAATCGTCATTTTAACATAAAACAAAATTCCGATAAGACTTCTAAGATATGGTGTCATTGCAACCATAGGAATACCCGCCTCTATTCCTCCAGCCGGACATAATTTACAAAACCATGGTTGAGCAGTCAAAAACGGAAGAATTATAGCAAAAACAAACAAAACTATATACTTGGAATAACTATATTTCTGGGAAATACGAATTTTAAAAGTCTTGATCCTATAAAGAAGTTCCTGAAAAAAACCGAAAGGGCAAATCCATCCGCATACCAATCTTCCCAAGGTTATCCCCAAAAGACCCATGAATCCCAACACATAGATGGGAAAAGTTTTAACGCCGATAAAATTCTGAAGAGACCCGAGAGGGCAGGAAAACCGGGCTAAGGGACAGGCATAACAGTTCAATCCCGGAAAACAAAAACCCTTTAGTCCACCCTGATAGATAGTTTTATGAAAATAATTGTTTCCCGCAAAAAATGACGCGATTAATATGTAATACCGGACAATTCTTTTATACAGCCATCCGAACATACTAACCAATGCCTATGCAGGGAAAACAGATAATTGAACCTCTATGCTCAGTGTCCAACCTCTGCTGGGAAGCAATCCCAAAAGCAAAAAACCCAATAAAAAAGATAAGCCCCAAAATGCAAACAAGTATACGCTTATTCATTCTCTTTCTCCAATAACTTGAGAAAGGTCTCCTCTATCTTTTTTTCGTGTCCGGGAGCATATCCCACAAACTTGCCCACGATCCTTCCATCCTTATCAATTAGATAAGCAGTCGGTACTGCCCGTACAGCATACATCACACTCACTTTTCCGGCATTTACCAAGACAGGATATTCCACATTCTTATCTTCAATAAAATTTCTAAGCCGCCTTTCGTCAGTATCCAGACTCATTCCAAGAATGACGAGACCTTTTTCCTTATACTTATCGTAGAACTTCACAAAGTGAGGTATTTCAATCACACATGGAGGACACCAGGTTGCCCAGAAATCAAGTAAGACTACTCTATCTCTGTATTCGGAAAGACTATGTTCATACCCTTCCAAATCATTAAGAGTAAAATCAGGCGCGATCATCGATTTAGTCAATCCTACTTTTCCTTCACCTTCTTTTTCCTTGGTATTACCCTCAGCTCTGCCGCATCCGGAAATGGTCAACAAAAATAATAAAAGAAAAACAAATTTCTTCATAATTACCTCACTATTTTATTTTTAACAATCTTCTCAATTTAAGTTCATCAAAACCAACAATCTTATGGTTTCCAAAAAGTGTAACCGGAACCCCGGTTTGCCCGGTTTTGCTTTTAAGTTCTTTTGCAGCTTGGGGGTATACCGAAATATTAATTTCTTTAAATTTGACACCGTGCTCTTTTAAAAACCTCTTCAGTTTAATACAGTAAGGACAGTTTGAATTAGTATAAACTTTTATATTCATTTGCTTCCTTCCAGAAACTTGTATACCTCATGGCCGGCAATAGCTCCGTCTCCAATGGCAGTTGCTACCTGTCGCAAGGGTGTATTTCTCACATCACCTGCAGCAAAAATCCCCTTAATCGAAGTCCGTAAACGATCATCGGTAACGATAAAACCCTTCTCATCTAATTTTATCGTATCCTTAACCAAATCGTTATTCGGAACCTCACCTGCGTAAATAAAAACTCCTTTTACTTTAAGGTTTTTTAACTCTCCACTCTTTATATCTTTGATATCAACATTGCTTAGAAATTTCTCTCCTTTAAAACTCACCACCGAATGGGAAGTCAGCAATTCTATTTTCTCATTCTCATTTAACCGATCTATAAGTATCGGTTCACAAGTAGAGTGGTCGAGAAATTCAATTATCGTTATATGCTTCGCAAATCTTGAAATGTAAAGCGACTCCTGAACCCCTGAGTTTCCTGCTCCCACCACAACAACATCTTCACCTTCGAAGAAGGGTGCATCACAGGTTGCACAAAAGGAAATCCCTTTATGAGTGAATTCTGCCTCTCCGGGAATACCTAACTTCTTATTCGAAGTACCTGTTGCCAAAATCAAGCTATCCGAAGTGTAAGAACCATGCGAAGTTTCTATTCTAAAAGGCACCTCATTTAACGTTAATTTTGTAACTTCTTCAACCCTGATCTCCGCGCCGAACCTCTCGGCATGCCGAGCATAAAGTTTCCCCAATTCTTCTCCGGATACACCTTCCACAAAACCAGGATAATTCTCGATTTTTTCAACGTTAACAACGTACCCACCGGGAATAACCTTTTCAAAAACTACCGTGTCGACTTTGGACCTTCCGAGATAAATAGCTGCAGTCAATCCAGCTGGACCACTGCCTATTACAGCGGCAGAGAAATATTTCTTTCCACTGCTGCGCTCATTCTTTATTACAGAAAATTCCATTTACTCCAAAGCTTCCTTTACCTTATCCAGGAAAATTTTGGGGGGCATATTACCAACAAAATCAATCTTGTCATTAATAACTATATGAGGCACACTTGAAACCTGATGTTTCATTGAGAGTTCTCCAAAGTAATTAGCATCAACCATCGAACCTTTTATTTTCTCGTTTACCAGAGAAAACTGGTGCGCATTTCTAACAGCACCCGCACAGTATGGGCAACCGTGGGTGATAAAAACCTTTATATCTACATTTTCATCAATTCCTTTCAAACCTTCGACAACATCATCGGGAAGCAAAAGATTGTCTGAACCCATATCATTTATTGCTTCTACAAAAGATGCAAATTCATGCCCTGCGGGAATACCATAAAAGTTCACGAAACCGCTACGCTCTGATTTAACTTTAATTGATGGACAAAGGTTTAATCCTTCAGATTTCATCTCATCGGCATCATCACAATTTTTCAGAGTAAGAGACAATTTATCGTTTAAAGCCACAACTTCCTCTAACAATTCTTTTGTCTGCACAGAATACTGAGATCCCTTTTTTTGTTCTCCAAAATAAAGGATTTCTACCTTTCTTCTAAGAGTCTTTTCAAACTCTTCTCTTAAATATTTTTTATCTTCTTCGCTTATTAAACCCACTTTGTCTCCTTTTTAACGAAAGTATACACATTGAATCAAATGTCAAGGACTCATACTTCCCTACCCAAAACCCCACCCCACAGTTGGTATGTTAGACCGTTAGTCCGTTGGACTGTTAAAAAAACACACTAATTTCATTCTCATTCCTAGTTCAAACTTAGACTCAAACTTACTTTTTCTTACTAATTCTATCTGCAATTTCCTGCAAAGCCTTCGTAGCCGGGGAATCGGGAAATTTTTCTACATATAATATTCCCCTGTCTGCGGAGTCAACGAGATTTGGATCCAGAGGGATGGAGCCTAAGAAGGGAATTCTCATTTCTACGCTAAGTTTCTTTCCTCCTCCTTTTTTAAACAGCGAAATCTCTTTTCCGCAGTGAGGACATTTAAAACCGCTCATATTTTCTATAATACCGAGCAGTTTTATATTTAGTTTCTTGACAAAATCAATTGACTTTTTTACATCAAGAATTGAAATCTCCTGTGGAGTAGTTACCACAATTGCACTACTCGCGGGAACGAGCTGAGCCATGGATAAAGGCTCGTCTCCGGTACCGGGAGGAGCATCCACAATCAGCCAATCAAGCTTACCCCACTGGATATCACTGAGAAACTGCTGAATAATCTTCATCTTCAGAGGCCCTCTCCATATTATAGCCTGATGCTCATCCTGAAGCATAAATGCCATAGACGCAAGTTTTAAATTATCGGATATTACAACCGGTTCGATTCTGTTCTCTTGTGAACTTTGCATCCTCTCTTTTTCTACACCTAACATCTTGGGGAGATTTGGCCCATGAATATCAATGTCCATAAGTCCAACTTTTTCTCCACGCCCAGCTAAAACAAGAGCAAGATTACTTGCAACCGTACTCTTGCCAACACCACCCTTACCACTCATCACCATCACAATATTATTTATATCTTTTAAATTTTCACTTATCGCTTCAAACGTATTCTCTGATCCTGCATTCTGCATTTATACCTCCTGACTTGATTAGTGTTAATTCTCATTCGCTTTTATTCCCAAGCGATATCTTTATCTTTGCTCCGCAACCCAGTTCAATAAAATCTTTTTCCCATGCTTCTCTGAACAGCTCTATTGCTCTTTCGCCTGTACAATGTGAAGGAGCAATCTTTTTCACTTTTAATCGCTTCAGTTCTCTTATAATCTTTTTCACTCCACTTTCAGAATAAGAAATGAGATGAAACCCTCCTAGAACCAGATATATATTTTCCTTAAAATGATTCTTAACAAACTTCACAATATCAACTATTCCCGGATGTGCACAACCGGTAACTACAATAAGGCCTTCCGGCGTACCAATAACAAGCGATTGCTCCTTAATCGAGGTCCCTAATTCTCCCGTTAACCACACGTTTTCACATATCTTATGGGGTTCCTTTACAGTTAATAATTTCCCTGTCTTGCTCTTTACTTTATTTTTAAAATCATCGGGAAAAGAAGAAGGAAGATAAACTGAAACCTTATTGTTCTTTTCCAAGACAGCATCAAGACCTCCCACATGATCATAGTGAATATGAGATAAAACCACAAGCTCTACCTCAGCAGGATTAATTTTAAGCTTTTCCATGTTGGATAAGAGAATAGAACCATTACCCCCGGTATCAAATAGTATAGACTTTGCCAAACCTTCAATGAAAACAGATATACCCCAGTCTGTTTTCAAATCTTCGTTAAAAGGTACGTTGTTATAGGTAACAGTAAGAGTAACATCTTTTGCAATGCATAAATGAGGAAACGAACAAAACAACAATAATGCAATTATAACACTAAACACTTTAAACATCTCTTCGCTCTCCTTTACTTTTAACCATAATTTTATAATTGTTTTTGTCAAGGACTTGCACCTCCCCTCCAAAAACTACCCCGTTAGTCGGTTGGACCGTTGGTGGGTTGGCCTGTTTTGAAAACACACCAACCCACCAACACACTAACACACTAACTTTCTTCTGCGATTGTCGGTCATTCGTAGGGCCATGCCCTAAGAATCCCCTTGACATAATCTGATTATTCATTATTTTTAGCACATAC
>CAYYUB010000095.1:0-5831 GCA_964474855.1 uncultured bacterium | reverse complement strand
ACAACGTTCGAATATCATGAAAATTAGGAGCGAATCGAAGTGCTTTCTGGAGTTCCGCAATTGCCTCATCGTTCCTTTCTATACTAGCATACAAAACAGCAGCCTCCTTATGCACATTTGCAATCCTCGCCCTGACAGAAAATTCAACTTTTTCCATCTCAGAATCTCTTTCCAATTCAAGCCTTTCAGCTATTTCAAACTCCTCCCCCGCTTTTTCGACTTCACCTAACTGATTAAGAGTTAAGGCATAATTTATATGCCCTTCAATATATTCAGGGTTACTTTCAATTGCTCTTTCAAAATAAGTTATCGCCTCTTTATATCTCCCCGAAAGAGATAAAGCCACACCCATCAAATTATTAATATCCGGATAATCGGGATTTTTCTTCAGCGCCTTCTTCAGAAAAAAACTGGCTTTTTGATAACTCCCCTCTTCTATCAACCTTTTTCCTTCTTCTAAAAATTCTTTTTCTTTAGCCATAATATCTCCTATTTTTCTCTATTCTATATAAACAAATATTTCCCTTATGTCAAGGGCAGTATTTTTTTGTTTTGAAATTTTTACAAAGGGTATTTTAACCACAAAACACACAAAAAACAGGATTAGAGGCAGTACAAGTTAGAAGTTCAGGGATTAAGTGGTAAGTGTTTTTCCTAATCCTTGATTTTCTTCTTGATTTACCGCTAATCCTTAATCCGCGCTTGACTTCCTGCCTATCTACTACTCCTATTACATCCGTCTTCGGTCGTCCGTCATTCTTAAGGCAAAGCCTTAAGAATCCCCTTGACAAACAAAAAACAATCAATATAATATCAAGTAAACATATGTTTACCTGGAGGTTTAGTGGATACAAGGGATAAAATAGTCGAATTTTTAAAAGATTTCATAGGTAAAAAAGGTTTTGCCCCAAGTGTAAGGGAAATAGCCAATCATCTTGGATTCAAAAGTACCAAAGCAATAAAAGTTCATCTGGATGAACTCGCACAAAAAGGAGTTATCAGAAAGAAGAAAAGTATCGCTCGCGGAATCAGCCTGCAGGAAACGGGCATGCCTATAATAGGAAGAATCGCAGCCGGGAAACCCACCCTGGAATTCGAAGGAATCGATGGTTATTTTTCTCTGAATAAATGGAAAAACAATTTCCTTCTCAGGGTAAAAGGAGAAAGCATGATAGGTGCGGGTATCCACGAAGGGGATCTTGTGGTTATAGATAGAGTTAGGGAACCGTTAAAAGGAAATATAGTGGTGGCTCTCATCGAAGATGAAACAACAGTGAAAAAACTCGACAGGAAAACCGGAAATTGGATTCTAAGACCCGAGAACCCCGAGTACTCCATCATAGATAAAAACTTCGAAGTTATAGGAGTTGTTATAGGAGTTATAAGGAGCTACTATAATTGATTTTATACGCGGACCTTGACGCATTCTTTGCTTCTGTGGAGCAGGCTTTAAATCCTCACCTTAGAGATAAACCGGTCGTAGTTGCCGGAGATCCAAAGAAAAGGAGAGGAGTGGTATTGGCTGCTTCTTATGCGGCGAGAAAATTCGGGGTTCATTCTGCCCAACCCGTGGGAAAAGCTAAAAAAATTTGCCCCCATTGCATTTTCATTCAACCTCATATGAGAATTTACGAAGCTTTTTCCGGTATTTTTTATTCCATACTCAACGAATATTCCGATAAAATAGAAGTACTATCAATAGATGAGGCATATATAGATTTACCCTCCTCCCCCAAATTCACTAAAAGTCCGGAACATATAAGTCGTGAGATAAAAAAGAATATAAGAAAAAGTCTCGAAATAAACGCAACAATAGGAATATCAGCAAGTAAGGCAGTAGCAAAAATAGCTGCGGAACAGGTAAAACCGAACGGAATTATTCTTATTCCCGCGGGGAAAGAAGAAGAATACGTTTTCCCTCTTCCAGTATCGAAATTCCCGGGCATAGGAAAAAGCTCGAAAGAAAAATTCAATAAAATGAACATATTTACCATCGGAGACCTTCTAACTTATCCCAGAAGAGAAATATTAAAGGACTTTGGTCTAAGCGGAATAAAATGGATAACTTCTATTTACTACAGCAAAATATCCAAAAATCAGCCGCAAAAATCGATATCCAAATCTAAAACTCTGGAAAAAGACACAAAAAATCTCGATGAGTTATATTCCCTATTGTATTACCTGATGGAAAAAGTGGCGCTAAAACTTCAAAAGAAAAGTGTTTATGCGACAAAAATTTCCGTAACCCTGAGAGCTGCAGATTTCAGCGAGAAGAAAGGATACAAAAAAATACCTCCAACCAATCTGGCATCCGAGATATACCCAATCGCGAAAGAAATCTTCAACGAAATACCAAAAAGATGGGTTCGACTTATCAGCGTAAGAGCCTCCGACTTCACAAAAATGCCTTCTTTATTCCGGGACAACAAGAAAACTAATCTTGAGAAGAAAATATTGGAAATACGTAACCGTTACGGATTTGATTCGATACTCCCTCTATCCTGTAAATATAAGACCTGGGGTAAATAAAAAACACAGAGACACACCCCACATCACCAAGTAATTAGCCACGGATTTACACAGATAAACACGGATAAAAAAAACAAAAAAAAATATTTTTGTATATTTAAAACTCAACCCCAAACCCTCAAATATTTTGACAGGATTAACAGGATTTTTTCTTTGTTTTTTTGACTCGAAACACGAAACTCGTAACCCGAAACCCTAACTCATACAAAGGTCACGGAGAAGAAAAAATTTGTTTTAAGTTCCCAACCTCCTAACTTCCTAACATCCTAACTGAAATATTAGAGAGAGAAAGGAGAAGGTAAAAGATTTCTAAGAGTTGTAGCCTTAGAGTCTCCTTTGCCATTAATAAGAATAACTTCCATATCATCTGAAAACTCAGCCAAAAACTGCAAACATGCTCCGCAGGGTACAATAAAATCAACGCCTGAACCAGCAACAGCTATTTTCTCAAAGTCCTTACAATCATTAACAATAGCATTTATCCCGGCCACTCTCTCAGCACAAACAGTCAAAGAATAAGAAGCATTTTCTATATTGAAACCGGTAAATATCTTACCATTTGCAAGAAGAGCTGCACCCACATGAAAGTCCGAATAGGTCGCATATGCTTTTTGTTTTGCTTCTATTGCCGCCTCAATCAACTTCTTTTCCAAAGTAATGACTAACCTCCTTTATTTTATTACCGGATAAGTCTCTGATTTCATCTGTAACAAAAGCAGTATAACCTGAAACACTAACGCGTTTTAAAGTAGTAAAACGTACGAATGTTTGTCCAAGTTCATTCCTCAAGGATATTTCACCTTTTACATCCGGAATATAAACCGAGCTATCACTTATGCTTTCAGCATTAATCATCTCGGAAAAAGCAACCTCAAAAGAAGGTCCCAGATCCTTCCAGTCTAGAACCACAGGTGAAATCGTATCACGAACACACTCAGTACTATCATGATTACATGTAAATGTTCTAAAATCCTGCTGGAAAACAACAGAATCTTCCTCTCCAAGTTTGTTTCCGCTCATATCCGAAATACCACCAAAAACTCTTAAAACATACCAGCTTTGAGGTTTAAGATTATCTCCTGGATCAATAATAACCTTACCGAAATCCGCATTATTAGGATCAGCAATATAGGAAACACTCTTCAAAGTAACTTTTTCTCCGCTATTTTCCTCGATAATTTTGAAATCATCCTTACTGATGGTAGCAGTATCTACAGCCCCAACAATCACCGAAGTATCAGCCAATTCCCACGCATAGTCGTAAATACTCAGCGCTATATTTACATCAGTCCAGAGATAATCAGTTGGCTTCTCATTAATAAGAAATTCTAAGGATGAAACTACAAAAGGCGGAAATTTATCTTCCGTTACAGAAGACCAATCTCCCTTAGAATTATCAGTCTTAAACGTAACAAAAGGAAAGATAAGATCATCATCAATAGCTTCTCCTCCCACTCCATCTCCATCAAAGTCAACATATTTTCCCTTTAATTTGTATACCTCAGCCCCGGAAATATTAAGTACGCAAACTGTATTATAATTCAATCTTTCCTTTGGCTTTAAAACAAGAAAGGTTCTATCTTCATAAACATCCCATTCTCGGACAAATTGAATCTCGTTCCCGGTAACATCAATTACTTTTATCCCCAGGGACGTAGTGTCAATTTCATCCTTGAACTGTAAATTAATCCAGCTTGCCTCATCGTACTTTTGAACACCAACAGAATCTCTATTTTCTACAACAGTACCGTAAACCAATACCGGAGGAATTACTTTTTCTTCTGCCCCAGTATAATCTTTTCTTAATGGAACAGGTGGACCTATTTTAGCACAATTGGCAACAAAAAAGACAAATATACTAAAAAACAAAAATAAAAGTTTCTTTTTAACAGGATAATAACCGCGTAATTCAAAAGTCCCCATTTTATCAGCAACAAAGTACATTTAGTTTATTTTTTTGTCAAGTACGCTCTTTATATTAAAGCGAACTCTAAACAGTTAGGAAGAGCAACAAATCATACGAATAACATAAGTGTGGTAACCACTGAAATGTAAAAATCAAATATCAAAATGTAAAATTATAAATCAAAGTCCGAAAATCGCTACCCGCTTACCGCTTTCCGCAAACCGCTTCATACCACCTCTCCTCAAATTTTTTATTTACATTTTCATTTGCCATTTTGCTTTTTTATTTTTAATATTTTATTTATAATCAGATAAGATTAAATAAATTCCACGAATATCTTGCTACCAATATACTAATCAACCAATCAACTAATCACCAATTCTAAACGCGTCTTCATAATGTTCAATATTTTCTTCACTTCCGATTATAGTTATCACATCAAACCGTACATCACATCTATCATAGAGATCATTTGTCAATAAAAAGAATTTTGCTCCTTTTATCATATGTCTTTTCCTTTTTCTATCAATACTCATTAAAGGATTTATAAAATCAGAAGACTTCCTTCTCTTCACTTCCACAAAAGCTATTATATTTCCCTTACTCGAAACGATATCTATTTCAAATCCTTTCCCATTAAAATTACTGGCAAGAATTTTATATCCCTTTTTCTTAAGATAACCGACAGCCAACTCTTCCCCTTTATCTTTAAATCCCATTTATCAAATCTCGCAGCGGAGCAAAACTTTTCCTGTGTATACTGGTTGGGCCATAATCTTTTATGTTTTTTATATGAGCGGCAGTACCGTATCCCTTATGTTTTGCAAAATCATATTTTGGAAATACAATATCAAAAAACTCCATAACTCTATCTCTCAGGACCTTGGCAACTATAGATGCGGCGCCTATAGCGTGAGACAAACCATCGCCCCCTTTAATCGCTGTTTGTGAAAAGGGTAATTCAGGAATTGGATAGCCATCCACAAGAACCCAATCCGGCATTATAGAAAGTGAAGTTATTGCACGATACATAGCAAGAGTAACAGCATAATTTATACCCCAACTATCTATTAAAAAGGAATCGACGTATCCAATACCAACAGTAACCGAATTTCTTAAAATTTCCGGAAAAAGTTTAAGTCTTTTAGTAGGTGAAAGTTTTTTAGAATCATCAACACCAGGTATATAAATACCTCTTCGGAACACAACTGCAGCTGCAGCAACCGGACCTGCGAGAGAGCCTCTCCCTACTTCATCTATCCCACAAATCAGGGTAGCTCCGGGAGAAATCCAACCCTCATCACCGCCAGTCATTTCTTCTCTTTTATTTTTGCCGCCTTCCCTTCTTTTTCTCTTAGATAGTAAAGCTTGGCTCTCCTCACCTTACCCTTTTTAA
>CAYYUB010000094.1:0-5845 GCA_964474855.1 uncultured bacterium | reverse complement strand
AGGGAAATTAAAAAATTAGGTGGTATTTTGCTGAAAGAATATTTTAAAAATTTAGATTTCTGAAAATTTTCAGAAATCTTTTTCATTTAAAAATCAAGCTAAAAAATAGAAATGAACTGCGAAATTACATTTTTTTAGGAATTCTTAGTTTCTTTTTTTCTCAATTATGCAGATCAATATATTCGTTCCATTTAAGTTGTTCCCATCCTAAAAATCCGGAGGGATCATTTAAAAAAGCCAATAGCCACAAAAAGGGAAAGTAACTAATCGAATCAGGAATGTTTGCGTTTGACAAAACTAAATATCTGGAAGGTCTTTTTTGTTGATCTTCTTCAGAAAAGTAGCCATGGGTTGTATTCCTAATTGCTCGGATAAAGTTAGCAACATATTCTTCTTTTGTTTCTTCTACTTCTCTGTCAAGGTTCTTGTTTCTTATTTTAATTTTGCCTTCTTTTGTTATTTTGTTTTTAATCCAAATGGAATCTATTACTTTGTTTAATAATTCTTCATATATTTCCTCGTTAATTTCTTTAAAATAATCCGAGAAGGGTTTAGGCATCGAACTGATACAATTCTTAACTAAATTTTTCCCTTCCACAGGATTGAATAATTTTTTAAAAAAATCCGCGGTATTTGTGTTATTGCCTACAGTATGTTCAATGGATTCGTATAAGTCTGCGATTTCAAAAGTCCCTTGTTTTGAAACATTCGGAGTTTCAGTAGCATAAGAATTGATTGTCAATCTAATGAGTCGATCAAATGTAAGGTTATATTCGAAAGCTTTACAAAAACTGATTGTCCCATCTTCGTTTATAAAATTACATGCATCCAACGTATGAAGTAAATAATCGTTTATTTTATTAATATACCATTTTAGAAGCTCCGTTATAGGAGTTTTATCAAATTCAAATCTATGAATATATCTGGTTTCCAATAATCTAGGATTTTCCTGGATTTCACTAAAAACACTTATTTGTTCTCTCCCAAAGGTCGTAGTAGAACGAATATACTGAAGCCAATCACCAGGGCGATATTTCCATTTCTGTTCAACATTTTCAGGAAATAAAAAAGCAAAATTCATTCCAAATAATGTACTAGGTAAGACAGAAATCTTAGGATAAAATAATATGCTAAAGAAATTAAGGAATAAAACAACCATGTCATCTACGTAGAAAGACGACCATTTTCTTAAAGCTTCCATTCCTTTATTTGTACCTCTTAATTCAGCTAAAGAGAAATGATCCATTGAATAAGCTACTCTTATAAAGGACATCCATTTATCTAGGAAATTATAATACCTTAAGATAATAAATTTACCTTCAGGAAATTCATGAAAAAAATGTGGTAATAATTTTTCTTTTAAGAATTTCTTCAAATATCCAGGATAATTGAAAAGAATTAAAAGAAGAATTCTTCGGAATTCAGAATATTTACGAGGAGTATCATAAGCCAGAGAGTTTTCAAATAGCTGTCTTATTTCGTTAATTTCTACTTTTAATGAAATCCCAGTATTTCTTTCAACTTGCTGTACTGAACTATTATCTTTGAAGTAATTTTTAAAATAATCAGAATCATAATAGTTTTCAAGAAAATCATAGGTACCTTCTAACTCAATTTTATTTTTAGTTATAACTTCCTTGATTTCGATAGCTGTTTTTTTTGTTATATTCTTCGATCTTCCCTTTTTCCTTAACCACAGATTGTTTGATTCTTCATAAATATCGTAATCCCAGGTGTCTGCTAAAGTCTTCAAAAAACCCAATTTATCTTTAGATAAATTAGTTCTTACTTTTCTATAACCAAGTTTATTAAGATCAGAAAGAACGATTGACATTTATTCTTTGCTTTTGCTAGACCAGAAACAAAAACTAATTTTTAAAAACACCATTATATTTAACACTTTATCTGGGTCAAAACTCCACAACATCCTTCTCGACTTCAGGATAAATTACGTCAATCTCTTTCTGGATTTCGATTGTTTTACTTATTGCTGTTGCCATTTTACAAAAGTGTTTAATATCAGTAGTCGATAATTTCCTATCCTTACGGTACTTTAACCAGGTATCCAGCACCTGATATCCGCCTATATGATATTTCCAAACTTCAGGTTCAATGCCTTCAAAATATTGTTTGTCTTTATTAATATAAATCCGTTTTTCTTTTGGACTATAGTTTCTACCTGTTTCTTTTGTCTTATCAATTCGTTTATCGCCTACTCCTTGGAAATGGGATATAGGCGACTCAAGTTCACCAGATTTCAAAAGGTGCAAATCTACTAACTCTTTCCCAAATCTTCCAATTTCCTTGAATAATTTATAATCCTTGGTAAAAGGAATTTTCGGAAAGTCGATTTTCAAAAATTCGGAATATTTTTTTCTATAAATCTTAGAATACAGAATACCATATATGTAATAGTAGATTTCTTCAGGAGTTATTTCTTTCTTATATAATTTAGTAAAAATTTTCAATAGCTCTAACTTAATGTTAGGTTCTTTTTCTTTATCATCACTTGAAGAGCCAAAAAGTGATTTTTCACCGTTTTCCGCAAACAGGAATAAAGGAAAAACAAAACCTGCACCTCTATTACTAATGAAAAGGCGCCTATCTACGATTCTATCGACACTTAAAACATAATCGTAAATATCCACATAATCGTATAAGTACTGTCTCATCACAACAAGACCTAAATTGTTTCTGAAAAAATGTTGCATTATGTTAAAACGGTCTCTATCTATTAATTCTGAGTAATAACATATATATCTGTTGTCAAAAGGACGATAAGAATAAGAAGTTATTGACTGTTCCCAGTTAGTATTCTTTATTTTTTTCCTTGCTAACTCAATATTAAAATCTGAGGTTTCTTTTAAGCTTAAACTTTGTTTTACGGTTTCATCAGACAATTCGCTTGTGAAAATTCGCATTTTTTGTTTGACTTCTTCTTCGCTGAATCCTACTACGAAATTATCTCTATGAGTTGTTACCCCACTGGAATACTTTTTAAAAACCGTAGGTATAGATAAGAATTTTTCGTACTGTGAAAACAAAGAAAAATCTTTAGGTACGAAGAAAGAATATTCTTTCTCACTTTTCAAGTTTCTCCATTCACAAGTACTATAATCGTTTTTATTTAAGAAATCATACTTTTCCTCTCGCAACCCATATAAATCTCGATAATGAATTTCTGCAATCTTTTTATTCTTTTCATTTTTTACAAATAAAGCTATTGAATCTCCTTGCATAATATCAAATACGTTTTCGTCTTTTTTACCTTCCGGAGTTGTTTCTCCTATATGACTATTCCCATGAAGATTTAAGATATAAATATCATCAAAGCTATTTAGCAACTTTTTTCTCATTCCACGATGTATTAAACCAGAAAGATAAGAATTGTTGGTTATCATTCCTATAACTCCTTTCCCCGTTTGTTCAATCTTCCAGTGAGCAAATCTGATAAATTTAATATAATCATCAGATAAAGGTTGAATATTTTTTTCGTCACGTACATCTTCTTTATATAAATCCATCTGTTCTTCTATAAACTCTGATTTATTAGTAGATTTTATCGAATACGGCGGATTCCCCAGAATCACAAGGATCGGTTGCTCTCTTTTTACTTTCCCAGCTAAGTGAGATTCTTTAGAAAGAGAAATCATTCCGGGAAGCTTTGTTTCCGGTAATTCTTCCATTTCCAACGTATTGGTTAAATATAACTTAAACCTATCATCTTCTTTCAATTTATAGCCTAATTCTTCGAGTAAAAAAGACATTTTTAAATGGCCCACGGCATAAGGAGCCATCATTAGCTCAAATGCGTAGAAATTTTCTAAAATGTGGTCTCTTATGAAACCTTCTTTACCGCCTTCACCATATTTGGAAGTGAACTCTTCAACTGCTAACTTGGCAGCTTCCGCAATGAAGGTCAAAGTACCTGCTGCCGGATCAAGAACAGTAACACCTTCTGAAGCAAAACCTCCTGGTTTGTTAAAATGTTCTTTTAATATCTGATTCAAGGAATGAACAATAAAGGAAACTACAGGTTCAGGTGTGTAATATACCCCCCTTTGTTCTCTTGTTTCGGGGTCGTATTCAGAAAGAAAAGTTTCATAGAAATGAATAATTGGGTCTTTCCCTTTCCCCTCATGAAAATATTTATGAAGAATACTCTTTACATCAGTAACAGCAAGAACTTCTGAAATATCATCAACAATCCATTCCATACTTTCGGGTATTTCTCCAAGAGATATAAATTCAAAAACATCCCTTAAAATTCCAATGGTATGCGGAATATTATCATAAGCGAGTTTTCGGTTAAACTCTTTATCGGTTCTTGTTCTCGCTGCAAAAAGTCCGTATGCTATTGTTTGAGAATAAAGATCGGCAAAATCTTCCTTTGTAAGACCTTTTATCAGATAATCTTTAAAGGCTTCAAAGAAGCCCAAAATATTTCCTTCTCCTTTGCTTTCTTCTTCTCGTAACTCTTCAGCAATAACTTCATCTCGTAAAAATCTGGTCCTTTTAGCAAGCTCAACAGCTAATTTCTTGGCATTATAAACTTTTGGAAGAGAAAAAGAAAAAAACTTCTCTAGGAGAGATAAAAACTCATTTTCGTTTTCAACAGGAGGGATTTTGCCTAAGTCAGTCATTACGTAAGGGCGGCCAGTAAGAACTTTTTCAATTAAAGTTCCCTCTCGGTACAATCTGAATTCGAAAAAGTTCGTTAATATTAGATTTGGGAATGTATCAAAATATCTTTTGAGTTGTTCCGAATGAGCCACTCGGTCTAAATCTTCTACTCCCGGAGCTTTTGCCTCAATATATCCAACAATATGCTGTTTCCCGTCCCAGATTCTAAAATCCGGATTGCCAGCCTCTGTTTGTTTGGGTAAAGTTGTAACGTGGAATTTTTTACCTAAAATAGAGGATGTATATTCATTAAGTAGATTTTTGAGAACTTCATAAAAACTTTCCTCTCTGGCATCACCTCTTGAAGCTACTTCGACTAAATTTTTAAAATATTCTTTCAGCAAAATACCACCTAATTTTTTAATTTCCCTTTGAAAAGAATATAATAGTTTCCAATTTATAGTCAAGGCAAGCTTTTTCTCTAAGAAAAAACTTTAAAAAATAATACATTTTTCTTTTTGAGCCTTTTCTACAAAACATAAAACAAAGAAACAAAACCACTCAAAACAGCAGGCACACAAAGGGCGTTGCGGAAGACCCGAAGGGGCTGCAGCCGACCGACTGTGACTGCCGGGGTGGGGTCAAGACGGCTTGCGCTTGCTGTTGCAAGCCAGTCTAAGGCTTTCGTCCGAGCGATAGCGAGGGCGAAGCCAAAGGCAGCCCGACGCAAGGCGGCGGGCAAGCCGGATGGGTGGGGGGATGGAGTCGCTTTAAGTCGTCTGGAAGATAGTATTTTCAAATGTCAGGCGGAGAGTTCGAAGTTTGTACGGAATGGGCAGGTATTTTGAATGTTTTTTCGAACACAGAGACACGGAGAAAGAAAGAATTCAGGAGCCAGAAGTCAGAATACCCATCCAACCCTAAAAATTATTAAACTACAAAGACCATAAAGATTTTAATTATATTTTTTACTCGAACCCTGGAAACCTTGAATCCTCGAACCCTAAACTTTACAAATAGCGCAAATATATTTTTTATTTTCCGCAGCAGCCACCACCAGGGTTTTTTGTTGCCGTAGGTTTTTCAGTTTTAGTTGTGTCTGCTGGCTCAGTTTTATCTGCTTCCTTTTCCTTCAAATATACTCTTCTCATTACAACATTTTCGATAGGGCGGTCATTTTTATCTCTTTTAACTTCGGCTATTTTGTAGGCAGCGTCCATTC
>CAYYUB010000093.1:0-5857 GCA_964474855.1 uncultured bacterium | reverse complement strand
ATATTTTTGTTTGTTTAAAACCCTCCTCACCACACCAAATATTTAGACAGGATAAAAAAAGGATTAACAGGATTTTTTTATTAACTTCCCAACCTCCTAACAATAAATTAGCCACGGATGAACACTGATTTTTTTTGTCCGAAGTCCAAAGTCAAAAATTCAAAAAGCAAGACCTGACCCCTCTACTTGTGAGAATTACGACCGTGTCAATATTATTTTGGAACGATTGTTACAATTACCCTTTTATATCGTGATAACGGCGGTTTACCTTTGTCCGTAACTTTCAAAATAAAATGAGCAGTTTCGTTTTTTTCAACCTCAGGAACCCTCACGTAAGCCCCATGCGCATTCTCCGCTCCATCAACTTTTATCAATTTTTTATAAGAACCAGCCTCCGGATAGTTAAACCATAGGTAACTGAGATTATCTCCATCAGGGTCATATGAGCCGCTGGCATCCAAACCAAAACCCTCTCCTGATTTAACGGTCATTTCTTTCGGATGACCTAAGACGGGAACTGGTGGATGATTGGCTTCTTCATAAGATTTAATGCACCAATCCATTCGGGCGGCAAAATCATTTTGAAAGTCATCTCGCCAGCGCCACAAAGTCACTTTGTAATCGGTAAAGGAAACAGTGTCCTCTCCAACCGCTCGTCCATATTCATGATGAATATACGGAGTATATTCATCATCCGCATTTGTCCAAATTTCTCTTGTCTCGGGCTCATATGGAACACCCGAACCAGAGCTTCCTTTCTTGTGCTTATCAAATTCAGGTTTATATAATTCATATCGGCCACCCCAGCCGCCCCATTCGGGATGTTCAGGTTCATTTAGTCCATTGAGTATTAATGACAAAAACGATGGCGTATCGCCCTCCATTCCCCAGGCTACATCAGGATATTCTGCTCCGAGAGGACCGTGCCCTTGTTGAATGTTTTGTGCTATCCAAGAATTGCTAATCTCATCATTTTTTATGCCTTTCACAAAGGTATTAATTGCGTTCCATGTTGCGCTGCCGTAATCATCGCCAGGGCTCACAATGTAAAACAAACGAGGGAAGTTATTTCTAATCCATATACCGCTGTCGTCCTGGTCGGAAATTGTATAAACCCTGAGTTTTGCAATTAACTTTTTAGCCTCTGTTTCGGTCTTTGTTTTTCTGATTTTATCAAGTGCCTGGGCCAAGGTATTGACGCCTCCCCAAACAGATATCCACAATGGACGCTCATCTTTTTCTTCAAGTACTTTTAGAATCCAGTCCGAACCTTGTGAATCTTTCCCATCGCCAACTCCCAACATTCCATATTTTGGCAAGCCTTGTTTTACCAGCATTAAGAGTGCTTCTGCATTGGGAAAACCGGCTTCGTGCTTTTTAAGATTAGGTTGAACCTTGCCATATGCTTTTATTACTTTTTCTATCGATTTCGGATCGACTCTATCTTTATGCCAACAAGAAGTCGTAGCAATTAATCCTTTTATATCAATTTCATTAGAATATAAAAGTAAACGAATCAAAGATTGTGTATCATCCGGGTCAGCTTCGATATCGGTTAATACAATCATTCGATGCTTCCTGTTTGATTCATCCTGCCCTCTCAGGTGTGATGAATTTGACGATTCGACTGTCAAATTTCGGGTGCATGACACAAACACCAATATCGATATCATTCCGATTGAAGACAATTTCTTGATCATTCTTAAATACAGAACCCCACTGATTCTACTGTAAACTTGCAGGTATGATTTAGTAGTTTGATCTGACAATTCTTTTTCTCCTTATTTCTGGTTAACTTTATATACATCAGTATTATAGAAATATATCCATCATTGTCAACATTTAAAGAAGTTGGTAGTTGGAAGTTAGGATAAGTAAAAAACATTTGTGCTGTTCGTTGTTCCTCTTTTTCTGGTGGGGTAAGGTTTTAAACAACAAAAATATTTCCTTAGATCCGTGTATATCCGTGTAAATCCGTGGCTAATTCTGGGGTTGTGTGGGGTAAAACCAACAAAAATCTTGTGGCAATTTGTGAAATCTCGTGGTTCCTGTTTTATAGTGTTGACAATTCCCCTTAAACTATTAAATTCAAACGAAAATGAGGAAAAAATACAGATGAAAAGTAGGAAAAATGCCATTTCACCGACACGCAATGAAGATTATTCCCAGTGGTATCAAGAAGTAATAAAAGCAGCCGACCTTGCGGAAAACTCCCCCGTACGGGGATGCATGGTAATTAAACCCTGGGGGTTTTCCATCTGGGAAAACATAAAAAAAGAATTAGATATAAGATTTAAAGAAACAGGACATAAAAACGCATATTTTCCCCTGTTTATTCCGAAGAGTTTTCTTGAAAAAGAAGCGGAGCATGTAGAAGGCTTTGCCAAGGAATGCGCGGTAGTAACTCATCACCGCCTGGAAAAAGGAAAAAACGGAGGGCTGGTACCCGCAGGCGAACTCGAAGAACCTCTGGTTATACGTCCTACTTCAGAAACAATCATAGGAGCAATGTTTTCAAAATGGGTCCAATCGTATAGAGATTTGCCTTTGTTGATAAACCAATGGGCAAATATAGTCAGATGGGAACTGCGTACCAGAATGTTCCTCCGAACTACAGAATTCTTATGGCAGGAAGGACATACAGTCCATGCCACCAAAGAAGAAGCTGTAGAAGAAACACTGACAATGCTTAACGTATACTCCGATTTCATGAAAAACAATATGGCAATGCCTGTTATAAAAGGACGCAAGACCGAAGGAGAAAAGTTTCCCGGAGCGGATATAACCTACTCGGTAGAAGCCATGATGCAGGACCGTAAAGCCCTGCAGGCAGGAACCTCTCATTATCTCGGACAGAACTTCGCGAAAGCTTCGGATATAAAATTTCTGGATAGAGACGAAAAACTCAAATATGCCTTCACAACCTCTTGGGGAGTATCTACGCGATTAATAGGTTGCTTAATTATGGTACACAGCGATGATGACGGGCTTGTTTTACCTCCTAAATTATCACCTTTACATATAGTAATACTACCCGTAGTTCCAAATAATAAATCTAAAAATAAAGTTTTCGAATATTGCGATAAAATAAAAAAACAGCTTTCGGATATTACTTACAACAATTCTTCACTTGAGGTTTTTGTTGACAAAAGCGAAATTCCCGGAGGTAGAAAAAAATGGGATTGGGTGAAAAAAGGTGTCCCTATTCGTCTTGAAATAGGTCCAAAGGAAACGGAGGCAACCGAAGTTACACTTAGTAGAAGAGACAAATCCCCATACGAAAACTCCTCTTTAAAGAGCGGAGAATTTATTAAAAACGCACAAGGACTATTAGCTGAGATCCAAAATTCGCTTTATGACAAAGCCGATAAGTTATTGAAAGACAATACTAAAACTATAAATTCTAAAGAGGAATTCTACGATTTCTTTACCCCTGCAAACCCAGAAAAACCCGAAATACATGGTGGTTTTGCGCATGTATACTTTAGAGGGGATGAGGAAATAGAAAATAAGATACGGGAAGAATTAAACGTATCGATACGCTGTATCCCACTTGACGAAAAAAAGAATAAAGAAGAGAGTAAATGCTTATTCACCGGAAAACCTACCAGACAAAAAGTAATCTTCGGAAAAGCTTATTAGCCTTTTTATATATCTTAACTTGATTTTTATCCTTATCTATGTTAATTTTCTAAATGTATACGGTAAAAGAAAATAAAAAAGAAAAAGCTTTAATAATAAGTCTGGTGAAAAAAAATGAAGAAAAAAGTGCAAAAATTGAAGAATTAAAGGAGTTGGAATCTCTTGCAAAAACCGCCGGAGCTCTTCCTATAGAAAAAATTATTCAGATTAAAGAAAAACCGGACACAGCTACCTACATAGGAAAAGGTAAAGCCAGTTATTTAAAAGATATAGACGTTGATATTCTTCTTTTTAACGAATCTCTCACACCTGCTCAAATATCGAATCTTGAGGAAATAACAGAAAAAAAAGTCCTTGATAGGCAGGACATAATTCTTGATATTTTTGCACAGCACGCACGGACAAAATCTGCTAAGATAGAAGTGGAACTTGCACAGCTTAACTTCCGTCTAAGTAGATTAACGGGACACGGAGTCGAGCTTTCAAGACTTGGAGGCGGAATAGGTACAAGAGGGCCTGGAGAAAAAAAGTTAGAAGTTGATAGAAGAAAAATTAGAAAAAGAATCAATCATTTAAAAAAAGAATTAAAAAAAGTAGAAAAAACAAGAAACATACAAAGGAAAAACAGAGAAGGAACTTTTAGTGTCGCGTTACTCGGATACACAAACGCCGGAAAAACAACACTTTTAAACGCTTTTACCAATAGTAATGCGGCTGTAGAAGACAAACTTTTCGTCACGTTAGATCCTCTTACAAGACTTGCGAAAACCTATAATGGTAATAAGTTTCTACTTATTGATACAGTCGGTTTCATACGAGGAATACCAACTGAAATAATGTCCTCCTTCAAATCAACTCTCGAAGAAGCTAAAGATTCCAATCTCAGGATTATATTGGTCGATATCTCCTCCGAAAAAATAGAAGAAGAACTCGAGGAAACCAGAAAAGTAATGGATTTTTTGGAAATTAGTGGTTTTGATAATATTCTGGTATTTAATAAGACTGATCAAGTAATCGACCCGGTCTTTCTTAACCACATGCAAAAAAAGTATCCTGAAGCTGTTTTTATTTCAGCAAAGAAAAATAAAGGACTTAAAGAATTAATGGAGCGAATAGATGCTTATAAAAAGCGTTTCCGGAATTAGAGGTATTGTAGGTAACGGACTTGATCCGGAAATCATTTTAAATTTTGCCGCTAAATTCGGAGAATTTTCATTCGATGAATTTACAGGTAAAAAGAAAATAATCGTTGGTCGGGACTCAAGAGTTTCCGGAATAGCACTTAAAAACGCTGTAATTTCCGGTCTCTTAGGTATTGGAGTTGACGTAATTGATATAGACCTTACCCCCACTCCCACTTTACTATACAATGTAAAAAAATTGAAAGCTTCCGGAGGAATTGTTATTACTGCATCACACAACCCTGCCGAATGGAATGCTTTGAAACTTGTCGGTCCTGCAGGAGAATTTTTAAACGAAGAAGAAGCCGAAAAATTCCTATCAATGGAAAAAGATAAAATTTCCTGGAAACCGTCGAAAAATTATGGAAAATTAGAAACAAACAAAGAAGCAATTAAAGAACACATCAAAGGGGTCCTTTCAATCCCAGGAATAAACCCGAAATTAATAAAAAGTAAAAAATTCAAAGTTGCTTTAGATTGTGTAAACGGAGGAGCTTCATTTGCTTTTCAGGAATTTCTAAATAGCTTAAACGTTGAAATTTATCCGATTTTCTGCGATGGTAGCGGAGAGTTTTTAAGAATACCTGAACCAAGAGCAGAAAATCTTAAGGATCTGTCTGAAAAAGTCAAACAATCAGGTGCCGATATAGGTTTTGCAACAGATCCCGATGGTGATAGAATTTCAATTGTTTCGGAAAAAGGAATTCCTATAGGCGAAGAATACACAATAACTATAGCAACAAAAGCTGTTTTAAGCAAAAAGAAAGGACCTGTAGTAGTTAATCTATCTACGACCAAAAGCGTTGAAGATATAGCAAAAAGAGCCGGAGTAGAGTTTTACCGTTCTCCTGTCGGCGAAGCGAATGTAGTTAAAATAATGAAAGAAAAAAAAGCAGTTATCGGCGGAGAAGGCAATGGTGGAGTTATTAATCCCGAAATGCAATACACTAGAGACGGTATGGGAACTATGGCTCTTATTTTACAGTACCTGGCAGAAAAGGAAGATACGTTATCGGACATAGTTAATAGTCTTC
>CAYYUB010000092.1:0-5878 GCA_964474855.1 uncultured bacterium | reverse complement strand
TAACTGCTCACCGTGATATTCCAATCTCTATCGGCTTTGCCATGACATTAATATCTTCACACCTGAGCCGTTACGCGTCGGATTTTATACTCTGGTCAACGGGTGAGTTTGGGTTCGTTGAAATAGATGATAAATATGCCACAGGCAGCAGCATTATGCCCCAGAAGAAAAACCCGGATAGCCTGGAACTTATAAGAGGCAAAGCAGCTTCCGCCATAGGACATCTAACGGCGCTCTTATCTCTTTGTCACGGACTTCCCCATTCTTATAATCGGGATCTCCAGGAAGACAAAAAACACATTTTTGAGATTGTTGAAATTGCGGAAGGCTCTCTCGAGATATTCACCGGGGTTTTAAAGACCTTAAAGCTAAACAAGGAAACTATTACGCGCTGCCTTTCTCCAACACTTCTTGCCACAGAAATAGCAGATTATCTTACGGAAAAAGGAACCCCGTTTAGAACGGCGCATACGATAACCGGAAACATTGTGAAATGGGTAAACGAAAACAATATATCTCTTAACGAAATTCCTCTAAGCAAATTTAAGGATTTTTCTCCACTTTTCGAGGAAGAAATTTACGATTACCTCACCTTTAAAAACGCCCTCGCGCGCCGGAATTTAAAGGGAGGCACCGGAGAAAAATCCGTAAAGGAACAAATAAAAAAAGCAACTCAGATTCTAAAAAATTCAATCTCTAAACCTTAATGAAGCGAGGTATAAAATGCTATTGACATCCAAACCTTTTTCATTAGGATATAACAATGTCTAAAAGCAAAAATAAGCGTTTAGAAACAGTCAGAAGTATATTAAATGAGGACAAAATACATTCTCAGGTTGAATTAAAGAAACGGCTGAAAGAATGCGGTTTGAAAATTTCTCAATCTACACTTTCCCGAGACCTTAAAGAACTCGGTTATATAAGGGCTCCTATCGGCGACGGCTCTTATAGGATAATCAAAGTCGAAGGAGGAGAAGAACGGCTTGATCTTCTTTTTAGATTGGGTCTTGTTGAACTGTCTTACGTCAACAACATAATCGTAATAAAGACCAAAACGGGTAACGCCCAGGCTGTCTGTACAGCTATAGACCACGCAAGAATCGATGGGATTTCCGGAACTCTTGCCGGAGATGATACCATCTTTGCTCTGGCGACAAACAAAGCAGTCGCCGCACGGGTCGTAGCAGAACTTAAAAAATATATAGAATAAAAATAGAATTCAGAAGACAGGAGTCAGAAGCCAGAATCCCATCCCAAACTCTAAAATCTAATATTACCGCAAAGGCACAGAGAACGCAGAGAAAAAAAAGAAAACATAAAGGTTTTATTTGTTTGTTTTTCCTAAAATTTAAGACCTGAAACCTAATACTCATCTAAAAAACAAAGAGACACAAAAAAAAGATAAACCATTTCATTATGCTTCTTTTGTTTTTATAAACAAAAGACACCTATTTTGATTTTTCTATATAAAAACTTACTCCACCCCCTTTAGCCTTAAAAACTACCGTGGTGAACAACTCAATTATAACACCATAGATAATGCCCATGATTACAGTTGCAGACAACATCCAAATCGGACTATAACCGACTGCCATCATACCTGAAAAGCCCATGGGTAAACTGAAAATAAAACCCATAAGCGGACCGTGAAGCCACCATTTCATTTTTAGGCAACTGATTCCTATGGCAAATCCCATTACAGTCCTGCTTGCTAGAATCTGCAACTTTATAGCCAAAGGTAATGGCGCGTTGGAGGATGCCAGTATCATGCAAATAACTCCACAGATTAAACCAAAGATTGTAGCAATAGCAATCCTTTTACCCATAATAAAAACCTCCTTAGTTTCCTTTCATTATAGAGAATTTTCAACATGATGTCAAGTTGTTTCTTGTGATATGTTATTATTATAAAAAATGTCATATCCCATCTCCCAAGTGTGACATTTATTTATGAAATTAAAATAGGACATATATTTGTAATAATAACAAATACCCTCTTTCCTCTTGACTTATACGGTAAAAATCCTTATTCTAATGGTAACACTTGCCTTAGATAAAAAGGTAATAGGTGTATTCATTTAAATAAGAAAGAACTTTTAAGTTTACGGAAAAAGGAGGGTATAAATGAAAAGATTCAAAGGAATTTTCTTGAGTGTTTCCGCAACATTGATTTTACTTAGTTTTTGCAATTGTTTTTTGCTAAAGGAAAAATATCGCGAGAAACTATTAATTGATGGAAAAATTGGCTCCGGGACTGGGGAAATAAGATGGGAAACAATTGATTACTTGCCTACTGGTCCTACTAGTTTCGGTATTAATAAAAAGGGAGAAATTTTTATTCTGGATTACTTAAATCATCGAGTTGTGAAATTTGACAGTAAAGGGAATTATGTTGAAGATCTTCCGCAAGGCGGGAATCAAAATCCTATGGATATTGCCTTTGACAGTAAAGACAATATATACATAGAATATATGTCCGGTGACGTTGCGCTTTACGATTACGGTATGGGCTTTATACGTATACTCAATCTTAAACCGCATGTACCTCCAATAATTCCTAAAATGACTCATCTGGAAGCGACCGACCGTAGTACGGTTTTACTCGTGGATCCGGACCTTGACCAGGTAGATCAGATAATAGAGGTGGACACTAACGGTAATCTTATTAAGATAAGGGACAAATTTAAAGGTTATATTGAAAGTAAGGGCGGATATTATATAAATAATACGTCTTCCGGCAGCTCCGATATGATGGTTTACAATGCTGATAATAAAGCGATACTCCCCTTAAAAAAGTTAAAGGCAGGGGAGGGTATTCCCGAGATTATTGGTGTTGATTCTTTGAAAAACCTATATTTTCTAATAGCGATGAAAAAATCGATGAAGGATCGTGTCGTAAAAGTAAATTATAGGGGGTGGAGGAAGGCAGATTTCTTAATAAGGACCAGTCCTGGACATGCGGACGTTTGTCGAACAGTGCGAGTTTCTCCTGGGGGTAAGGTTTATGTTCTGGATGATGCAGATGATAAATTTCATTTATGGGAATATGGACCGTAAAGAGTCGTGAGTCAACTAAGAACGACCGCCGAAGAAAAATTAGTGAGTGGGTGATGGGGTACCAATTAATTAATTCACTAATTCGGGGGAGTGTTATGAGTATCAAATTAAAGGATTATTCTTTTGAAGGGTATTATTCCTCAACAACATATCTTGAAGACGAACCGGGAGTATACGCGATCTTATGCCGGCATTTCGAGAAAAATGAACTTGTTGATGTTGGTGAAGCGGAAAATGTTAAGACAAGAGTTGAAGACCATGAGAATTCGAACTGTTGGAGACGCAGATGCTCAAGCAGTTTGGTCTATGCTGTTCTCTATACTCCCAAATTAAAAGAGAAGGAAAGAGAAAAAATAGTAGATGAACTTAGAAACGAATATACTCCGGTCTGCGGGAGAAAATAGGAAGGTAGAAAAAAGGAGTAAAAATGAAGAGAATGTTTATGTTAATGGTACTGGCAATAATGCTTTTTGCCCAGGAAACTGTCACAAAGGTTAAAACTGACCGTAGAACCGAGAGTAATCTTGTTACACTTTTCGAAACACTGCCCGACCATATTGAAGTATTCATCACTTCTGACAGTACATATATTATTGAAGCTGCTTACCCGAATAAAAAATTAGTTAAAAAGATGACAGCTGCCGAGTATCGTGGTTTAATTGTAAGAAAGCCATCAAAGATGGTAACTCTTGAGAGTGCGCAGATATCCTATCTGGTAGGGCAGACATTTCTTGGTCTCAGTCTTTATTCTTGGAGCTTGCCTGTGATGTTTAGTGAGGATGATTTTAGTGAGGGTTCGGTAACAATAGCTCTTTTAACACCATTATTGTATACGTCAAGCTGCTTTTTATTGACGAAAGACCGCCGTATTTCGAGTGGTGCTGCTTACGGTTCATTCCTGGGCGGCATAGAGGGTGCGTTTCACGGTGGTCTGCTCTTTAAATCTGGTAGAGGAGTGTTTCCTGTTAGTTTAACCGAAAACATACTTGATTTTACGCTTGGACAGAACATGGGTTTTACTCCGGCAATGTATCAGAGGAAATTCAATCATTGTGCGTATGGTTATTACCATTATTTTATTCTAAGAACATTGTTTGGTGATTGGGATAATTGGGACAGCGCCGACGATTTTATACGGCTTGGCACAATACTTTCTCTGGGAGAAGGATATACTTCGCTTTTTCTTTCGCGAAATTCAGAAGACCTTACATTCGGTGATGCTCTTTTCGAACTTCGACTGGGCGCACTGGGCGCTGAAGCTTTACCCCTTATTCTCGCGACAATTGACTTACACCGCGAAGGAAGCAATACAGATGAACGTGTTTATGCGGCTCTCTCGCTACTCGGTCATGGCGTGGGTTATCTTTGGGGAAATAAACTCAGCAGAGATTACGATCTTCCCGGTGCCGCCGGCGCAATGGTCTGGCTTCTTCCGTATCTTGCACACGCTACAACACTAGGTTTTGCGGTTCTTGCTGATAACGAGGGGGTTCTTAATTCATACCCGGCAATATATCTCACTACGGATATATTGATGACTTATGTAGGCTATAAGGCGTTTGCCGAAAAATCTATAGATGTAGGCAAAGCAGACATTCCTAATTTCAACATGTCAATCAACCCTATGTGTTTTGTACTCAAGGATAAGAATAAAAATTTTAGCAATATGCCTTTTTTAACGTTCTCTTATAATTTTTGATTAATCTCACACAAAGGCACAGAGATATTACGCTAACGGTTTACCGCTGAGGCTGTGCCAAAACACGTTTTTTCTTAAATTAGAGAAAATTGAGTTATTAATTAGTAACCAAAAACAAAAAATCCTGTGTAAATCCGTGGACAATTATACGGGTTAGGGTAGGGTAAACAAAAAAATCTTGTGAAAATCTGTGTAATCTGTGGTTTCTATTTGTTTTTATCGTTTCTTTTTCTTTTTACACTCAATTCGCCGTCGGGTTCGAGGCGGACGATTTTTGCTTCGGAATAATACTGTATATTTTTCTCCCTGAGTTTTGCCCGCAGTTGGTCTTCTGTAAGATTTGTTTTAATGAAATTTTTCTTAATAAGTTTACCGTCTTTGATTATAATGGTAGAATCACCGTATATTATTCTCGTTATTTTCTTAGGTGCTCTGCAAGCCACAAATTCAACTAAATGAATTAATATAGCGAGGGTACCTATGGCTATTATGGAACGAAGAAGCGATACAACTTCTTCCGAATAAATCATAACATCGCCTACGGCAGAGCCAAGGGCAATAACAATCAGTATATCGAATAAGGTGAGTTGCGCTAATTGTTTTCTGCCTCGTATGCGTATCACAATAAAAGCCACAAGAAAAATGATTGTGGTACGAACAATTACTTCCAATATATTTCCAAAACTTATAAGTTTAATCATTATGAATAAAATTATGGATTATAGAGGAGATGTCAAGTTAAAAAGCCGGTACCGACTTTTTAACTTGACATTCACTTCGTTTTTCGTTATGATTTAGTAACCATATAAGTTAAGAAAATGTTGATAGCAAATGTTCCGTATTCTTATATTCAAACTAATAGGGAGGTTATGATGAAAAGTTTAAAGGCCATTCCTTGGTTATTTTTAGTTCTACTACCCGCATTTACTATTAATGCTCAGGTTACTGTCAAACTCCAACGACCCCCACCTAATAAATTGATGATGGAAAATCTATGGTATGTGAATTTGAATAACACGACTTCTGAAACATACTGGGTTTACCTCCACGGAGAAGTGACGGAAGAAAAAGATGGATTGGTTGGGAAAGCTAACTCGAATGCGTTTGCTCTTCCGCCGGGGA
>CAYYUB010000091.1:0-5932 GCA_964474855.1 uncultured bacterium | reverse complement strand
TCCCCTCCTCAAGCGGAAAATATATAATCGGTACCAGTAGTGACGATGGAACCTACTTATATCTAAATGGAAAGCGAATAGTAAATAACTGGGGGCCACATGGTGTAGTTACAAAAACCGATACCGTTGAACTTAAAAAAAACAAATCTTATGATATAAAAGTTGAATATTTTGAAAACATCGGTGGCGCGTCCGTTGTACTCGGATGGAGAAAGTTAGAGGAAGAAAAGGCAGATAAAGAAAAAACTGCAATAGACAAAGCTATAACGGCAGCAAAAAATTCTGACGTAGCGATAGTCTGTGTAGGCGTAAGAGAACACGAAGGAGGAGATAGAGAAAAATTAACTTTACCTATAGAACAGGTCAACCTTATTAAAAATATCGCTTCAGTTAATAAAAATGTTATAGTCGTTATAAACGGCGGCGCCGCAGTTCTTATGAATGATTGGTTAGATAAAGTTCCAGGATTGATAGCCGCGTGGTATCCGGGACAGGAAGGGGGCAACGCCCTGGCGGACATCATACTCGGGGAAGTAAATCCATCGGGTAAATTACCCACAACCTTCATAAAAAAATGGGAAGATTCCCCGGCTTACGGTAATTATCCGGAAAAAGAAGGAGAAGTCCACTATGAGGAAGGTATCTTTGTAGGCTATCGTCATTTCGACAAAGAAAAAATCGAACCATTATTTCCATTCGGTTACGGGCTATCATATACAACTTTCAAATACAGCGATTTAAAGATAAACAAAAATAACATCAAAGAAGATGAAACACTTAAAATTAGCCTAACGATCGAAAATACGGGCAAACGCGCGGGCGCTGAAATAGTTCAATTATATATTCAAGACGTCAAATCAAATGTAGAACGCCCGGTTAAAGAACTAAAAGGTTTTAAGAAAATATTTTTAAAACCCGGAGAAAAAATGAAAATTAGTTTCGAACTGGATAAAAACGATCTTTCCTTTTATGACATTGCACGTAAAAACTGGATCGCCGAGAAAGGTAAATTCAAAGTACTGATAGGAAACTCATCTAAAGATATAATAATTACTGGAGAATTTAACTTAAAGTAAATATCAATATACAAGTTTCGGAGCTGAAAGCAAATAACTATTGAAACGGAGATTTGTATTATATAAAAAGCCCTTAAATAATTTATACGATTTCTTATTATAAAAAACCATATAAGGAGGTAAAATGAAAAAATTAGCGTTACCATTATTAGTATTTGTCATCATTTTTGCTGGAATCACCGAATCTCTCTACTGTCAAGAAACGAAACCCTACGTTGGAATAAAAGGAGGCATGTTCTTGTTAGATGTAGGTATGGGAATTTATGAATCACCGGATAACATTTATCCAATTGGGGGTCTTATCGGTTACACTTTTCCACTCGACTTAGAAAACATTGAAATAAGCGTCGAAGGTGAATTCAATTACGGGATTGCCGGCGGAAATTGGGAACCGTTTACTCCAGGCGATACTGCTATGCAGATAGATGCCGAATATGATTTGTGGACAGGAGCCGGATACGGTGTATTGCGTTTTAACATGGCTCAAAAAGCTTACCTTAAAGCCAAAATTGGAATAGTATACACAAATATAAACGCTAAATTCGCGTTTTTGGATCAAACATACAACGTCGGCGGAGACGACACGGACCTTTCTCTTGGAGTCGGCTTAGGATTTAATGTTACTGATATGATAGGCATTGAGACGGAATTTACTATCATTGAATCATCGGTAAATTACTTAAGCCTTGGTGTAAACTTAATGCCCTGACATACAACTAAAATTTCAAACAATTAACTACTACCAATCACGAATATTTGCTTTTTTAAAACAATAAAATATATTTTCAAATCTATCTTAAGCCTTCAGGATAAATAATATACCAATCTTTGCATCTCAACTGCGAGATCGATATTTATTATCTTTAATTTTCCTTTTAAATCATCATAGGGCATCATACATGTGGGGGTAAAATTTAAAATCGCTTTTATCTCTGAGTCTTTAATAATATCAATAACTTCTTTAATGTGAATAGGAGGAACAGCGATAATTCCTATTTTTATTCCTTCTTTTGCTACTCTTTTCTTAAGTGTTTTTATATCTTCAATTTTAATTCCACAAATTTCTTTCCCGATTTTTTTTTCGTCTTTCTCAAAAGCGATTTTTATAACAAATCCGTGCGCTTGAAATCCGGAATAATTTATTAATGCCTTTCCGATATTTCCCACACCTATAAGAGCAACCTGATAATCTTTTTTATAATACACAACTCGATTTATCTTATTTAAAACTCTTTCAACATTGTAACCAATCCCTCTTCTGCCAATCCGTCCAATATAAGATAGATCCTTTCTCACCAATGTAGGCTTAAGTTTTAACCTCTTAGCAATATCTGCAGATGAAAACTGTTCCTTACCTGACTGTTTGAAAGTCGACAGGCATTTTGTATAAAAAAGAAGTCTTTCTACGGTCTCTTTTGGAATATCCTCTTTGTCCATTTCTCCTCGCTCATTTTTTAACCGCGATAAACCTATCGATACCTCTCGCGGCTTTATGTCCCGTATCGATAGCGTTTATAACATCCGGACCTCTAAGAATATCCCCCCCGATAAATAACCACGATAGCGAAGTTTGCCCATATTCATCCACTTTCATCCTTCTTCCTTCATACTCAAGTTTTTCTTTTATACTTTCAGATAAAAAGGCAAAATCAGGTGCTTGTCCTATTGCCTCAACTATCATCGAACTATCAAATTCCTTTTTTTCATCATTATCAAATTCGGGACTAAACTTCCCTTCCTCGTCAAAAACCCTGAGACATTTCTTCATAACGATACCTTTGATTTCTCCGTCTTCTACAATAATTTTCTCTGGTCCCCATCCCGGGTACAGCTTAATACCTTCTTCCAGAGCTTCTTCTATTTCTTCGGGAGTCGCGGGCATAATGTCTCTGGTTTCCAGACAACTGAGCGTAATATCTACAGCTCCAAATTTCTTCATCTGTAATCTGCCGAGTGTTCTCGAAATATCCATGGCAACATCTCCCCCACCTATTACCACAATCTTATCGGTAACTTCAATTTCTTCTCCCATTGTCACCTTTCTGAGTAATTCTATTGCCTGGAAAACGTGAGGGTTTTCACTTCCCGGAACTCCGGTACTCCGCCCTTTATCGAAACCTGTAGACACAAAAACCGCGTCATAATTATCTCGAAGTTCAGCAAGAGAAATATCTTCCCCAACAGAAGTATTACATTTAATTTCCACTCCTACAGATTTTATATATTCAATATCTTTATCCAGGGCTTCATAGGGAAGTCGGTATTCGGGAATACCGTATCTCAGCATACCACCGGGTTTGGGTAACTTCTCAAAGATGACGACCTCATAACCCATCAATCTAAGATAATAAGCCGTAGCCAGACCTCCGGGACCCGCGCCAACGATAGCTATTCTCTTCCCCACCGACTTAATTTTTTCTGTTTCAAGCACTTTTTGATATTCGGAAAGAGAAAGATTATCCACAACGTACCGCTTCAACCATCTTATCGATACCGCCTCACCCTGGTGCCCCAGAACACATGCGGACTCACAATTATGCGTACAGACTCTACCACAAACGCCGGGTAAGGGATTCGTTTTATAAATATCCCTGACAGCCCCTTCTAAATTATTTTCCCATATATTCCGTATATAATCAACAATATTCATCTCAGCAGGACAGACTTCTTCGCATAACTTACACTCTAAACACCGACTTGCTTCCTTCCCGGCTTCCTCTCTGCTGAAACCTTTAACCTGTTCAATAAAAGACGCATTTCTCTCTTCAGGCGGGACCTCTGACATCTTTACTCTTTCGGGGTCAAACAGAGCGTACTCTAAATCAGGGCTAAACCCCTCATATTTTTCCCTGCGGTGCGCGAGCGATGCTTTAAAGACAGAATATTCCTCTTCGGGAAGGAAGTGTTCCTTATCCGTTTTCTCATCCTTTACCAGAAGCTTGAAAGTCCCGGGGTCAAAATGAATATGGAAGTAATCTCTGGATAATCTTAAGGAACCTGTAGGACAAATATCAACACATAAACCGCAAAAACAGCATCTACCATAATCGATTTCCGGTCTTTCGTTTCTTTCTCCGTCTTTTGCCTCGATTTCCGGTATCTCTTTCATTACAATGGCTTCGTTTGGGCATATATCGGCACAGTTACCACAACCTGTGCATTTATCCCAATCATTAAGATGCAAACCTCTATATCTTTTTGCCGGTTCTTTTAGTTCAAATGGATATCTTAAAGTTTTGGGTTTTTTGAAAAGATATTTTAATGCCTTTAAGGGACTTAAAATCGACGTTTTTTTATCCATTTTTATCAACCTTTTTAAAACTTAATTTATTCATTTTATTCTATCATCTGTCTATCTCAGGAGCAACAACGTACATACTAATCATAATATTTCCCACATCCGAGATATTGGCGCCTTCTAAAACCTTTTCCAATATGGTCAAGCCATGAGAATAGGAAGGCGTTCTGAAATGCGCTCTGTAGGGTTTATCTCCGCCATCACTCACCAGATAAAGCCCCAATTCTCCCCTCGAAGATTCAACCCTTACATAAGACTCTCCCTCCCCTATTTTCCACTTGAAAGGATTGGGGACTTTGTTATAAACCTCTCCCTTGGGCAATCCTTCGATTAGTTTAAAGATTAAATGTACGGACTCTATCATCTCATCTCTTATTACCATTACTCTTGAATACGCGTCCCCTTCTTCTCTTGTGGGTATGTCAAAATCTACTTTATCATAGGCGGCATAAGGCTCAACCTTTCTTATATCAAAGGATTTTCCGGTAGCTCTTAACACCTGACCAACACCACCCCATTTTTCTGCTTCTTCCCTGGTTATTTTTCCGATACCATGTGTTCTTTCATAAAACAATGGATTATTGAAAAATATATCGTTATAATCAGGAACACACTTCCCTATTGAATGTAAAGTCTCTACTATTTTATCGGTAAAGCCCTCCGGAAAATCACGTCTCACCCCGCCAGGCCAGATATAAATATGGTACACTCTTCCACCTGTTAATTCTTCGAAAAGATCCAGAATAAGATCTCTATGATACATTGCCCACTGGGCAACTGTATCAAAACCCAGCATATTGGAATAGGCCCATAAACCAAAAAGATGCGAACCAACACGGGCAAGTTCGAGATATATGCTTCTTATCCACTCGGCTCGCTCAGGCACTTCTATTCCGGCTAATTTTTCTACAGCCATCGCGTATACCATTTCCATATGATCCGGTTCCACAACATTTATTCTACAAACAATAGGAAAATTTTGCATCCACGTTCTGTACTCCATCAATTTTTCAAAACCGCGGTGCAAAAAACCGGGATCAGCGGTCGCTTTTAAAATCTTATCACCCTCCACATTCAGAGTTATGCTGAAATTCCCAACCATTCCCAGGTGCTGCGGACCGAAATAGAGTTCAACTTCTCTCATTCTTCTTCCTCCGGGATTACAGGTATCGATTCAAAAACATCCTTAACATACTTTCTTGTATCAAAATTTTTCCTGAAGGGAGGCACATCATATTTTCGCTCCAGAAAAAGAGGAATTAATCTCGGATGACCTCTAAAATTAATTCCGAAGAGTTCATGAATCTCCCGCTCGTAGGGCTCAGCGTTTTCAAATACACCAATTACGGTCTCTACTTCCGGATTTTCTCTTGCAACTCTTATCTTCAAATAGACATTTCCTTTTTCCTGATACGATTTGTTATCATTAAGATAGGATGTTAAAATATATATCAATTCGAACTCTTCTTTTTTAATCCAGTCCACACAGGAAATAAGAGCCAAATGATTATAACCGTTATCTTTAAGATAACGCAAAATCGTTTTTACCTGTTCTTTT
>CAYYUB010000090.1:0-6081 GCA_964474855.1 uncultured bacterium | reverse complement strand
GCCCTTTGAGAGATTCGGGGATAGGAGCGTTTTCCAATCTTTCGCGAATTGAACCTATAAGGACTATTGCAAGGAGAAAACCTAAACCGCTGCTAACAGCAAAAACAATTCCTGATATAAGAGTGAAATTATTGTCTATATTTAGAAAGGCTACTCCCAGGATTGCGCAGTTGGTTGTAATAAGAGGCAAGAATATTCCAAGAGCGGAATATAGCCCGGGTAGTTGCTTTTTGAAGAACAGTTCAAGGAACTGAACAAGAGAGGCAATGACAAGAATGAATACAACTGTTCTGAGATAAATTAAATTTAACGGCATAAGAATATATTGAAATAAAAACCAGGTAATAACCGTAGCAAGCGTCATTACGAATATAACACTTATACCCATGGATCCCGCTGTTTTCATCTCTCTTGAAACGCCGAAGAAAGGACAGAGCCCCAAGAATTTCATTAACACTATATTATTAACCAGAAAAGCAGAAAGAAATATCAAAAATACATTATCCATTATTTCTTTCTCCAGTAGTTGAAAAGCCCCATAAGGAGTGCAATAGTCAGAAAACCGCCCGGGGGTAGAATCAGCAGGATTACTGAGGACTCGGCAAAAGAGGAACCGAGAACTTTTATTCCGGGGAAAATTCCGGGAATATTAAGCCAGATACCCTGCCCGAGGATTTCTCTGATAGTTCCCATTATAAAAAGTACCAGGGTAAATCCGATTCCCGCTCCTAGGCCGTCCATAAAAGAGAGATGCACGGGATTTTTGTAGGCAAAGCCTTCGGCTCTTCCCAGGATGCCGCAGTTTACCACGATTAGAGGTACAAACACTCCCAATTGAGTGGAAAGAGGAGGCAGGTAGGCTTTTAAAGCATAATCTATCATTGTTACAAATGAAGCAATTATTATTATGAATATGGGAATCCTTAAATTGCCAGGGATTATTTTTCTTAACGAGGAAATAAGCAGGTTAGACAATATAAAAACGAAAGTCGCGGCAAGCCCCATTCCGAGTCCGTTGTATGCGGATGTGGTGACGGCAAGAGTAGGGCAAAGTCCGATTGCCAGAACCAGAATCAGATTATTCTTAATTATTCCGTCGATAAGAGTGCGTTTTATTTCTCCCTCCATTTAATGTGTTTTACGTAAGTAGTTCTTATTTCTTCCCTGATTTTTTCTGCAATCCCTTGGATTTCAGACGTGAATTTCAATTTGTGTATATTTTTCAATAAAACCCCTTCGAATTTCTTTTCCAGAGCTTGCTTTAAAGCTTTGCTCTCTTCGGAGGTTTCTTCCTTTTCTGTTTGGGGATTCTCAATGAATATCGATATTTTATTAATTCTTTTATTTTCGATTTGTGTAAGAAGGTGAAAAACAAAGGAAGAGTCCTCGATTTTTGAAAGATATATAAAATTATTTAAATTTTTCCATAGTTTGTCAGGTGTAATTTCTTCGAGTGTTGAGTCCGAAGATTGTGCTAAATTTTCTAAAGAAGTTTTTAGAAATTCTTTAAATTCATATCGGGGTAGAATCTCTTTGTATTTCTTTAACCCGTCTCTTATAGCATCAGTAGCAGCTCTGGATGAAATGGTTGCAGAAGTTATTGCGTCTATTTTGCCTTCCTTTTTATCTTTTTTTAAGAAAACTTCATCTGCGATGAGATTTTTGAATTGATCCAGAAATGCAACTTCCGCGATTTTCATACCCAGTCCCGGTGTTTCCGAAAGGTCCTCTTTTGGTATTTTTACTCTTATGATTTTTCCGATTGAATCGACTCCTACAATCGGTCTTATTTTACCGGAATATCCTTTTTTCTCGGATTTGAAGATAAGGCCTACATATTCTTTTCCTTTAAAAACTTTCCATAAGGTATCTGCTTTTATTTCTTCGAAACGAACCGATGGGTCGCTGAATACTTCGCTCAATGATTTTTTCAATGATTCTTCTTTGTACTTGGAAATCACAGGGGCTGTTTGCTTGTAGACAAAGGAAAGAAGGAATGCGGAAGTTATTCCTACTAAAAACAATACCGATACTTCCCGAATTTTCTGCGACATCTTTACCTCCCGAATATTTTTTTCTCGGATATTTTGTCGAGAAGAGGTACGAACATGTTCATAATCAAAATAGAGTAAGAGACACCTTCAGGATATCCACCCCAGACTCTTATTAGAACACAAATCACACCGCCGCCAATACCGAATATCCATCTTCCTTTTACTGTTACCGGAGAAGTTACCATATCTGTTGCCATAAAAAGACCTCCGAGCATCACTCCGCCGGAAAGTATATGAAAAAGTGGAATTGCCGGTGTTTTCCCTAAATAATATAAAATGCCTGAGAAAGCAAAGACCGATCCAATATATCCCAGTGAGATTTTCCAATCTGCGTATTTTCTAATAAACAGGTATAAAGCACCTATCAAGAGAAGAATTGCTGAGGTTTCACCAATACAACCTCCAACATTTCCAAAGAAAAGAGCTTTAAGCATATAAGTTGAGTTTAGAGATTGTGCTATCGACTCGGTCGGCTGTACTTTAAGCAAAGTCAGTGGTGTTGCTTGGGCTACACCGTCAAGGGCCTGTAAAGGTAAGCCGGATAGGGTTCCGTCAAGCGGAGTTTTCCAATTTCCGGCCATTAAACCTGGCCAGGAAGCTGTTAGAAATGCTCTTCCCGCGAGAGCGGGGTTGAAAATATTGTAGCCTAAGCCTCCAAAGACTTCTTTTACTACGAAGATAGCAAAAGCAGACCCTACTACGGGGAGCCACCAGGGAGAATTTGGAGATATATTGAAAGCTAAAAGCATTCCGGTGATAACAGCGCTTCCGTCCGAAATATTGATTTTTCTTTTTGTTATTTTTTTGAAAGTATATTCGGTTCCCACGGCTGACAGTATTGAAAGTAAGGTTAGTAAGATTACTCTTTCTCCGTATATACTTATAGAATATATGAAAGCGGGCATTAAAGCACCCACCACACTCCACATTATCTTATTCGTGCTACTGGTAGATATTATATGGGGAGCCGGGCTAATATTTAACATTATTTACTCTTTTTTGTTATTCTGTTTTTGGCAATCTTAAATTGTTGTGTAAGAGGAATATTTGCAGGGCAGCAATAGGAACAACTGCCGCATTCCATGCAGGATAGGATTCCCAAATCTTTTGCTTTTTCCAATCTGTCCATTTCTATATATTTATATAATTCTGTGGGTATTAATTTCATTGGGCAGGAATCTACGCATGCGGCGCATCTTATACAAGGTGCAGGTTCCTTTTTCTTGAATTCTTTTTCGTTTTGAATAAGAATTCCTGTGGTTCCTTTTAGAACGGGAGCGTCCGCGCGAGATTGTGCTATACCCATAAGAGGCCCGCCGTTTATAATTTTCGAAATCTTTCCGATAGGACCTTCAGTCAATTCAATCAGGTATTTGAAAGGTGTTCCGATGGGTGCAAGGAAGTTTGATTGATGTCTTACGTTCCCTGTTAGAGTAACAACTCTTTCGAAAAGAGGTTTCGTGAGGTATACTGCTTCATAGATTGCAAAGGCTGTTCCAATGTTCTGAACATAAGCGTTTGTATCGAAAGGTAAGCCTCCTTCAGGGACTTTTCTGCCAGTTACAGCATCAATTAGCTGTTTTTCTGAGCCCTGAGGGTATTTGGTTTTAAGAATTGCGAAATTTGCCCAGGGAAATAGTGAGGCGGAACTTTCCATATTTTCGAGCGCGTCGAGTTTATTGGACTCGATTGCAATCCAAACATTTTCGGGTTTTATTATTCTTCTTATTATATCGACGCCCTGCATTATTTCTTCTGCTTTTTCCATCATTAATCTGTAATCGCTTGTTAGATAAGGTTCGCACTCAATTCCATTTATTATTAGATCTTTTATTTTTTTGTTGGGAGGTATTTGTAATTTAAAATAGGTCGGAAAAGCAGCTCCGCCCATACCTACGATACCGCTATCCTTTATAATACTAATAAGCTTTTGTTTGGGTAGGTTTGTTGCTTTTTCTCTTTTTTTTTCTTTAAAGGGTTCGGTATTTTCTTTGTTTACTTTTATTCTCATTGCTTCCTTCATGCCGCCAAGGGGGTGAGGGTATATTATCGTCCCCATATAGGTTCCGTTTACAGGAGAGTGAAGAGGCACTGATAATTTTCCGGATGCGTTTGCTATTTTTTGCCCTATTCCAACTTCTTCTCCCTTTTCTACGATTGGTTTGGAAGGAATTCCCGTATGCTGGGATAAATGAAGATATAAAAAATCGGGTGGATCGATTCTTTTTATTTTGGAATTTTTAGATTTTTCTTTGTAGTCGTATGGATGTATACCACCTTTAAACGTTAGGAGTTTCAAATTTCATTTCCTTTGAAGTTGATTTTACTGCTAATTTACTCCCTATCATCCCCAGAATTATTCCGAAGACTACAGTCCCTATTATTATTAAATTGTGAGGAAAATAAAATTTAACGAAAAATTTTGAGGTTACCTGGTAAATTAAATATAAAAGACCTCCGCTCATAACTCCTGCCACGCCGCCTTCTATTGAACCGGCAAGTATGAAAGGAGCGTGAATGGTCTTTTCTGTGGCTCCTACTAATTTCATTACTTCTATGGTTCTCTTTCGGGCTAGAACCGTAAGACGTACGGTATTTGATATGACAAAAACAGAGGCAAAACTAATTACAATTCCCAGGAGTATATCGAAGAGGAATAAAATTTTTACAACCCTGTCTAATCTGTTAATCCAACTTTCTCCGTATTCTACGGTTATAAATTCGTTAAAAATATCTATTTTTTCAGACACTTCTTTTACTTTTTCAGGAGAAGTGAAGCCATCTTTTAACTTTATGCTGAAAGAAGCAGGCAGAGGATTTGATTTTACTGCTTCGATTAAACTTGGAGCGTCCTTTATCTCCTCTTGAAATTTTCTTAATGCTTCTTCTTTGTTAACGTATTCTACACTCTCCACCCCAACCATGGACATAAGCTTTTCCGACAGTTCTTCTATTTGTTTTTCAGGTAAATTTTCTCTCAAAAAGGCGTTTATTTCGACTTTTTCCCTTGCGAGTCTTATTATACCGAAGAGGTTGAAGGTGCCCCAGAGGAAAGCGCCAAGTAGAAAAAGAGAAAAGAACATTATCCCTATGGCAATAAAAGTCATAACGCCATTTCTCCTGAGTCCGATTAAAGCTTCTCTTAATGAAAACATTTTATGTCTTTAATATCTGTCCCTGTTCAAGATTCAGAAATTTTCCTCCCATTTTCTTGGAAAGTTCTACGTCATGAGTAGCCATTAAGACAGCAGTTCCCGCAGTGTTTACTTCCTGCAGGATTTTTATAATATCCTCTGAACCTTCCGGATCAATGTTGCCGGTAGGTTCGTCAGCAAGAAGAATGAATGGTTCTCTAACCAGTGCTCTTGCGATAGCTGTTTTCTGTTGTTCTCCACCCGAAAGAGTGTAAGGAAAATCATTTCTTTTATGCGATAATCCTACAAGAGTCAATGCCTTCATTACTTTTTCTCTCATTTTTCTGCCCGATTGACCTGTAACTTCAAGTGAGAAAGCCACGTTTTCATAAATCGTTTTATCTTTTAATAATTTAAAGTCCTGAAAAATAATACCTATTCTTCTTCGCAGAAAAGGTATTTCCTCTTCTTTTATAGTTGATGATAGAAAACCGGCTACAGCTACTTCACCTTCGTCCGGGAAAATATCCATATATATAAGACGAAGAAGTGTGGTTTTACCTGAACCGGTTTGCCCGGTAAGAAAGAGAAAATCACCTTTTGCTATTGATAAATCAACGTTTTTTAGAGCGTACCAGCCCTTTTTGAATCTTTTGCTAACATTCCTTATTTCAATCATTTCTTTTTGTTGCTTGTAAAATTATATGAACCGTGTCTTTTGTCAAGGTGTGATTAATCGGTTAGGTCGTTAGGACGTTAGGTGGTTAGATGGTTTTAAAACTTCCGACCCAACGACCCCACGAACTAACGATCCAACTAAAGCGAGGAACAACAAATCACACAAATAGCACGAATAAAAACTTGTTTTATTTATTTTTACTAAACCCTATATC
>CAYYUB010000089.1:0-6103 GCA_964474855.1 uncultured bacterium | reverse complement strand
ATATTTATGATTCACTTCTTATAATGCAGCATAGAGGTCAGGATGCCGCGGGCATAGTAACTTTTTCGGATAAATTTAACATTAAAAAAGGGGAAGGTTTAGTTAGAGACGCCTTCAGTCAAGAAGATTTTAATTTACTAAAAGGAAATATTGGGATCGGACATGTTAGATATCCAACACTTGGAGGGATGGGCATAGAAAACGCCCAACCCTTTATATCTAACACTCCATATGGGATAGCTTTTGCCTTTAACGGAAATATAATCAATTTTGACTCTCTAAAAGAAAAACTGGAAAAAGACGATAGACGAATAATTACATCAACTTCGGACGCAGAACTCCTTTTACACCTTCTTTCTGAAGAATTAAGCAAAAAACCGCACTTCTCTCCTGATTTTCTATTTGAATCCATTAAAAAACTTTTTGAAAAAGTCAAAGGGAGTTATTCTGTCGTAGCTCTTATTAAAGATAAGGGCATTCTTGCTTTCAGAGATCCTTACGGTATCAAACCTTTAATATTCGGAAAAAAGGACGACAGTTTCTGTGTGGTTTCGGAGAGTGTGGTACTCGACACACTCGGATACAAAATCGAGCGTGATGTTCATCCGGGTGAAGCTGTTTTTTTTAGCACCGAAGGTGAATTATATACAAAAAAAATTGCTGAAGAAAAGCACTGTCCTTGTATTTTCGAATATGTTTATTTTGCCAGACCGGACTCGGTTATCGATGGTATATCTGTCTATGCGGCAAGATTAAATCTTGGTAAAAATCTCGCAAAAGAAATAAAGAAAAATGGAATAAACGTAGATATAGTCGTACCGGTACCGGACACGTCAAGACCCGTCGCTATATCCCTTGCGGAAGAACTAAACGTAAAATACAGGGAAGGATTAATGAAAAATCGTTATGTGGGAAGAACTTTCATAATGCCTCACCAGAGTAAAAGAGAAGAACTAATAAGAATAAAACTTTCACCCGTAAAAGAAATTATAAAAGGCAAAAGAGTACTTCTTGTAGATGATTCGATTGTAAGAGGAACTACATCCAAGAAAATCGTACAATTAATAAGAGACGCGGGAGCAAAAGAGGTACATTTTGCTTCTTCAAGCCCACCTCTTAAATATCCCTGTTATTACGGAATAGATATGCAAACAAAAGGAGAATTCATAGCCTGCAAAAGATCCGTGGAAAACGTCAGAGATATGATAGGAGTCGATTCTCTTACCTATCAATCCGTAGAAGGTCTTATAGAAGCGGTTTCGATTAACGGAGTAAGTAGTTTTTGCTCTGCTTGTTTCACAGGTGAATATCCGATTCAGGCTAACGAAGAAGAGATCCGGAGAATCGAAGCTGCACGGGGATGTAAGGGATGATTTAACCGCAGAGACGGAGAGAGCGCAGAGGATTTGTTGTTTTAATTCACAATTAATAATTCAAAATTCAAAACCCTCGATGTTCTTAATTTATATCATTCTTCCATTTAACCATTCGACTAATCCAAAGGATTTTCCAACCATTCAACACCTATCAGTGCCACAACTGAAATATCATTAAATTAAGAGGATAAAAAAGCCCTTGACCAAACGGATTTATTGTATTAAAATCTTTTAATTAAAAGAAGGGAGAAATATGCGTATTATTAAAATCAGTATATGTTTAATATTTGTAATTTTATTAACTTCCTGCACAAGTGCTGTATGGGTACACAGGGATTTCGAGAATATGAGAGATAATGTGGAAACCATATCTATTATGCCGCCGCAGATTCAATACTTCCAAAGAAAGGCAGGCTCTACCGATCCGGAACCTGAACATAACCTTGAAGTATCGAACAATGTCAATACTGCTCTGAAAGAAGTATTAGAAGAAAAAGGTTTTATAGTCAAACCTTCCGGGTTAACAGATAGTATTCTGGTAAACGATGAGGATTTAGCTTTATGTTTTGTCAGATCCCAAAAAAGATTTCATGTAATATGCGATTCCGTGGGTAAATTAGAAATAAAAAAGGAAACCTATAAAATGGATCCGGAAATTAGTATCTTTGCCGACATGGCAGGTGCCGACTACCTGTTATTCAGTCGCGGCCTCGCATTTAGTACATCAGGAGGCGGTCAAGTCAAAGATGCTGTTCTTTCAAGTTTATTTAATCCCGGCAAACCTCTTCAATTTGAAGGGTTAACACTGGACCTTCTTTTAATTGATGCAAATATAAGCGAAGCAATTTGGTATAATACAAATTGGCCTGATACAAGATATGATCCCTTCCATTCAAAAAATGTTAAGAGTTTGTGTAACAAGATTCTTGGTTGTAAATTAATAGAAAAGAAATAGAATTACGGTCCAAAAACTATTTTAACTTAGATTAAAATCTTTTAAGATTATATTCCCGGTTGCCCAGACCGATCTTTTCAGCCATACCGAAAAATTCATCCATATCTAAATCAATATCAAAAAGAGCTTTTACTTTATCTTTTGTTGCAAATTCCTTTCTTTTCCAATCAATCCCATCTAATGGTTCCGCCTTATCTACCAAATTAGCGGAAGCCGCATCGATTGAAACGATGTCTTTAGAAAACAGAAACCCAATATCCCGGACAACGGGGTCCTTCGTATACCCATAACAGTCACAATGGGGCAATATATCCGTCAAAACATTTAAATAAGTACACCTTTTTATCTTATTGATTACCGCTCTGGTATAATACAAAGTTTTTATTACACATTCCCTTGTATTCGTCCACTGGAATTCTATTGCACCCTCTTTACAAGTTACAACACACATTCCACAACCAATACAGGTATCCTTATCCAATTGTGCTGTACCTTCAATAGTTATTGCATTACTCGGACAAGTTGCCACACAAGCCCCGCAAGCTATACATTTCGAGGCTATTACATCCGGTCTGATATCGGAATGAAGAAATAGTTTACCTCTCCGGGAAGCCATTCCCATACCTATGTTCTTTACCGCTCCACCGTACCCAAATAATTCGTGAAACTTGAAATGAGTTAAAACAAACAGATAATCTATATCTTCAATTATTTTACCTACATAAGCAAAGTCTTCTTTATAATCTTTAATCGTTATACTTGTTTCATCCATACCACGCACACCATCACCCACAAGAAAAGGAGCATCTACCGCCTCATATGTAAACCCATTCAGATACGCGTTTTCATGATGGTCAACTGCATTCCACCTTTTCCCTCTGTACAGGGAATTACAATCAAATAAAAACGGTTTCGCCCCGTGTTTCTTTAGCTCGTCTACTATTATTCTTACAATTTCAGGTTTTACATAAGATTTATTACCTAACTCCCCTACATGTAGTTTTATTCCTACATAGTCTCCCTTTTTGACATCGTCAAGATAACCCTCTGCTTTAATAAGGTTTTTTACCACTTCAGGTGAAGGTTTATTTGAAATAGGAGTAAAAATTACATCACTCATATTAATCACGCATTGCAAACTCAGCCCACAGGGGATAATGGTCTGAAATAAGGAAAGTAGTTACAATCATCTCTTTCGAAACAACGGAATCCACATTGGAACTTCATTCATATATTTTTGATATTCTACCCCAAAACGTGAAAGCAAAAGTCTTTCTTCATAACGTGAGATGTGATGCAAAAATACAATCGCAAAAGCCAGAATAACTGCAGCAGCCAGCGATATACTCAACATCAAGAATCCAAGATAAAGTAAAATCTCACTTAAGTATACAGGGTGACGAACAATACCAAAGATGCCTTTCCTTATTACAACCGGCTCTTCTCTTACTTCACCGAATACGATAGAAAGTCCCGTTCTAGCCAGATAGCCCGACAGGATTATTAAAATTATTCCCAAAGGGATTCTAATAAAAAATAAAAAGTATTTATTCAGAAAAGTCGTATATTTAAAAAAGAACGTATCGGCTATCCAAACAACCGTAAAAAGAAGGGCAAATACAATCTGACCCATATCACCGGCGGGATTTTCACCAATCAGATCTTCCCTACCCTCATGTCTTCTTCCATGTACACTGTTAGTTTGTTTTGTCATTTTTCGTCCCGCATACTATATTATATATTAAGTCTTTTACTACGTCAACCTATTAAACAAATACATCATTAAAGGGATAGAAATTAAAGAGAACAGGAAACTCGAAAGAAGAAATTGGCTCACAACAGCCCGGTTACCTCCGTTTCTATCAGTTACAAGAGGAATTGCGGTAACCGGAGGTACCGCACCTTCGAGCACTAAAAGCAACGCAACATTGTAAGACGGTTTAATCAGAATTATTATTCCCAACATTACAAGAGGCATAACCAAATTTTTAAAAATCAAAAATTTAATGATTTCTCCGATATATAACTCCCCCACCTGTTTAAAATCAATTAATATATTACCTCCGAGTATTATCATAAGAAGAGGAATACTCATTGCGCCTACCATTTCCGCACTGGAAATAACAAAAGAAGGAATATATACATTATATCCGGTAAGCTTTAAAACCACCGCCAAAATCGTAGCAATAAAAACAGGATGGAATATTTTCTTCCATTTTATTTTTCCCTTTTTCGAAAAAAACAAAAAAGAAGTAGTAAAAAACAAAGAAGCATGGAATATAATAAATATTAGCAGATCAACGATATAACCGGAATTCTTTCCAAACATACCCGTTATTATAGCCAGAGGGAAGAATATTCCGTTCTGGTAAAAAAGCGATATCCCAAATTCTCTTTTGTTCTCTTTCCTGGCAAAAACAACACCAAGCAAAGTTACAAGAAAAGCAATAATCATAAAAAAACCCCACCACAATGGCAAAACCCACCAATTAGTTTTTATGTGAGGATTAAAATTATTTATTATATTCGTAAATATAAGAGCAGGAAGAGCTATCTCAAGAGCAAGTGGTGAAAGAAGCGAAAAAAAGTTCTCTTTTACCATTTTCCTCGTGATCATCCAGGCACCAATTACACCTATAAAAAGAAGCATTGCGACAGCTTCGAAAGAAGAAATTAATACATTCATATTAAAAATTATTTTTCATCTTCTGCAGTAAATTTTAAAATTCCAATACCCTCAATACCGGACTCGACAAAATCTCCCGCTTTAATCGAACCAACACCTTCCGGAGTACCGGTAGCTATTATATCCAGAGGCTCAAGGGTCATAATGTTGGAAAGGTAAACAATAAGGTCTTCAACCGAAAATATCATGTTTTCAGTATTGCTATTTTGTTTTATCTCACCGTTTAACTTTAACCATATATTCAGATTATGGCAATCAACATCATCCGTTGGAATAATTTCGGGACCAACAGGCGCAAACGTATTAAAACCCTTTGCAATATCCCAGGGCATACCCTCTTTCATCTCTTTTGCCTGAATATCTCTTGCAGTCACATCATTAAAAACCGTAAACCCAAGAACATAATTCAATGCTTCTTCTTTTGAAACTTTCCAACATCCCTCTTTCATAATGACTGCCAATTCAACCTCATAATCTACCCTTTTTGAAGCTTTCGGTATTATAACAACACCATTATTACCAATTAAAGCTGAAGGCGGTTTCAGGAAAATTTTCGGGTCGTCGGGAAGGGATAATTCAAGCTCATCTATATGTTTCCTATAATTCTTTGCAACAGCAAGGATTTTAGTAGGTTTTAATTCTATTAAATCGCCCTTGAATTTAAGCTTTACCAGAATTACCTCCTTTTTTAAAAACAAAACACAGAGCCCACACAATCACACCCATGATTTATTAACCACAGAGAACACCCTGATACGGTCGAGTTCTCTCTACAGGGCAAGCAGAGATTTTTTTATCTATTTTTTTAATCAAGTAAAGAATATATTATTACCCCGTATAGTCAAGTGTTTTGGGATTTTGGATTTAGGATTTAGTTTCGACTTTGGACTCTGGACATTGAACTTTGGACTAAATAGTTATTCGTGCTATTCGTGTGATTCGTTATTCCTCTCAGTTTTGGTGTGGGTTGGGTTTCAAACAACAGACAAATCTTGTGATAATCTCGTGGAATCTGTGGTTACTTAAATCTATCCTTGACTTTTAAATCAAAATCTTTAAATTTCAATAGGAAACAATCCTAATAAT
>CAYYUB010000088.1:0-6111 GCA_964474855.1 uncultured bacterium | reverse complement strand
ATAATAAAAAAATCAAGATTAGACCTTGACAAATAACATAAACCCTCTGTGGTGATTTTTTTAAATTTATTTGTTTTTTTCGTGTATTTAGTGTGTTTCGCGGCTTACAATTTTTTTTCTTTAGATAGCATAAAATCCTTATGCTCAGATTATTCATTAAAAATTGAATAAAAATTCAAAAAAAAACGAATTTTTACCCTTGACATCACTTGTGACCTGTATATATTCAATCTTGACTACAAAGAAGTCGAATTGGAGAGTAGTGCGAATTTTGTCCTTCGAAGGAGGTCGAATTAATGGAAAAGTTAAATCCTTTTAGAATTATTCTATCTCGATTAAATGAGAGATGTTTATGATGGAAGCATTGGTATCCGTTGAATCTATTTTAGATAAATGGAATAATGAAGATGCTTCTTTGATCTCCATATTGCTGGACATCCAGTCTGAGTGTAACTATCTGCCAAAAGAAGCCCTTATAACGGTAGCAGATAGACTAAATATCCCGCTTATCCAGGTTTATTCCGTAGCCACGTTTTACAAGGTCTTCAGTTTAAAGCCAAGGGGGAAAAATATTATTAATGTATGTGTTGGCACAGCCTGCCATGTGAGAGGTGGACAAAGAATAGTTGATGAAGTTAAGAGAAAACTGAACATTGATGTAGGTGAAACGACAGAAGACAAACTATTTACCTTAGAAACAGTTAGATGTCTTGGATGTTGTGCCTTGGGTCCTGTTGTAGTCATAGGTAATACTTATTATTCTTATGTGACACAAAAAATGGTAGGTACAATTTTAAATAAATACAAAAAGAGTAAGAATACATAATGAATATGAGATTTCCGGGTATATGTGAATTTGAATCATTGTGTGGTAAAATTCGTGAATCCAAAAAAGATGAATCGAGTGAGTTGTGTCTGATAGTGTCATCTGGTACGTGTGGTCAAGCTAAAGGATCTTTAGCTGTTATTGATGCATTAGAGAAATCGCTCAAAAAACATAATTTGGACAAAAAGGTGGATATAAGAATAACAGGCTGTCATGGTTTTTGTCAGGTAGAGCCTATAGTTATTGTTAATCCTAAAAATATATTCTATCAAAGTGTTAAACCGGAAGATGCAAAGGAAATTGTATCTGAAACTATTATAAATAAGAAAGTTATTGATCGCTTGCTGTATGTTGATCCGAAAACCGGGAAAAAAATTAAACATGAAAAAGATATCCCCTTTTACCAGAAACAGGTTAGAGCGCTTTTAGCAAATAATGTATTGATTGATCCAACAAAAATAGAAGATTATATTGGAATTAAAGGATACGCAGCATTATGTGAGGTTCTTAAAACGATGAAGGCTGAGGAAGTAATATATGAGGTTAAAAAATCGGGCTTGCGTGGTAGGGGTGGAGCTGGTTTCCCAACAGGTCTAAAATGGGAGTTCTGCAGAAAGGCTAAAGGTGACGTAAAATATATTGTATGTAATGCCGATGAAGGAGATCCCGGCGCCTATATGAATAGAAGTCTTCTGGAAGGGAATCCTCATTCTGTTTTAGAAGGAATGCTGATTGGAGCATATGCTATTGGTTCAAGTGAAGGGTTCATATATGTCAGACATGAGTATCCTCTTGCCGTAAAAAATGTTAAAATAGCTATAACCCAGATGGAAGAATACGGATTGCTTGGCAAAGGGATACTTGGTACAGATTTTAATTTTGATATAGAGGTGATTACAGGAGCTGGTGCGTTCGTATGTGGTGAAGAGACGGCGCTTATTGCATCAATAGAGGGAAAGAAGGGTGAGCCAAGACAGAGACCACCGTTTCCTGCTCAGAAAGGAATATGGAGAAAGCCGACAAATATAAATAATGTTGAAACATGGGCGAATATACCGCTGATTATTAACAAGGGTGCAGAGTGGTTCTCGGAAATTGGGACAGCAAAAAGCAAAGGTACAAAAATATTCTCGTTAGTTGGAAAGATAAACAATACGGGTTTAGTTGAGGTGCCTATGGGTATAACGTTGAGGGAGATGGTGTACGACATTGGAGGAGGTATTCCCAACGACAAGAAGTTTAAAGCAGTCCAGACAGGAGGGCCATCAGGAGGATGTATACCGGAAGAATTTTTAGATACTACTGTTGATTACGAGAGTCTTGAAGCACTTGGGTCTATTATGGGTTCCGGTGGTATGGTTGTAATGGACGAGGATACCTGCATGGTTGATACCGCTAAATACTTTCTTGAATTTCTTCAAGAAGAATCCTGCGGCAAATGTCTTACCTGCAGAGAAGGTATTGAAAGATTGCTTGAAATACTTAACCGTATTACCGAAGGAACAGGAAAAGAACAGGATATTGAATTGTTGAAAGAATTGGGGGAACTTGTCAAAGACACGTCTATGTGTGGACTGGGGCAAACCGCACCGAATCCTTTGCTTTCAACAATAAAGTACTTTAAAGATGAATATATGGCGCATATAAGGGATAAAAAATGTACTGCCGGGATCTGTCGTGCTTTAGTTGAGTACTTCATAATTGCAGATAAATGTACTGGATGTGGTGCATGCATGAAAGTTTGTCCGGAAGAAGCTATCTTGGGTGAGAAGAAAAAATCATATATTATTGATCAAAGCAAGTGCATAAAATGCGGTATTTGTTTTGAAACATGTAAATTTGATGCCGTTGTAAAGAGGTGAATAATGGTAACAATAAAACTTAATAGACTGGAAGTCCAGGTGGAAGAGGGCTGGACAATATTGGAAGCCGCTGAGTTTTATGGAATAGAGATTCCGACATTATGTCATCATGACGGTCTCTCGGATTATGGTGCCTGCAGGCTATGTATAGTGGAAATTGGTGAAGGCAAAGATGCAAAATTTGTTTCATCCTGCACATATCCGGTAGAAGAAGGACTGGTAGTGAGAACACATTCTAAAAAGGTTATAAATTACAGAAAACTAATAATAGAACTCATGCTCGCGAGATGTCATACCTCCAAAACTATTCAAGATTTGGCTTCCAAGTACAATGTGACCAGTGTAAGATTCAAGTTAAAAAGCGATGACTGCATACTTTGTGGTCTTTGTACAAGAATGTGTGAAGAACAGATGGATGCACGGGCAATAGGTTTTGTAAACAGAGGCAAAGAAAGGAAAATAACAACGCCATTTGATATTAAATCTGATGTATGCAGAACATGCGGTGCGTGCATGTATATTTGCCCGACATGTCAGCTTAGATGTCAGGGTCCCGAACCACCGGGTGCTGTGTGTGGAGGATGTCTTAATATTGAATATCCATGTCTTGATGTGTACGAAGATGTTCACTGTTATTTGGACCCATGTGCTGCATGTTTGTTAGAGGAGTCAAGAAAAAATAAATCTACAAGTAATACGGAGGAAAAAAATGTCTTTAACAAAGATTAACGCAACAGCGGCAACGCTGACAAAAAATAGAACTGAAGGGGCAATAAATTCGATGAGTGGAATGTGCGCAACCTGTGTAGACGGATGTATAGGGATGTGCGAAATAGGCAAATCCGCCTATCGAGGCCATGAAGTAATTTATCCCCAACCTTTTGGAATCATTACTTCTGCAAGTGAAAAAATCTATCCTGTTGACCTGTCTCATTTCACAATACTCGGAGGAATCGTAGGTGCTAAAGGAATAAAGGCTGACAGCGATGAAGCGTTATTCTCAAATGTAAATATAGAAACGAATATTGGAAAAAATAAGGATATAAAACTTAAGATGCCTGTAATCATACCCGGTTTAGGTTCGACAGCCATAGCGAAAAACAACTGGGAGGGACTGGCAATAGGTGCGGCGTTAACAGGTATACCCTTAACTATCGGTGAAAACGTGTGCGGAATGGACCCTGAATCTGAAATTGTTGATGGAAAAGTAAAGCATTCAACGGATCTTGAGTGGAGAGTAAAACTCTACAAAAAATGGCAGCAGGATGGATATGGTGCAATAATTGTCCAGGCGAATGTAGAGGACACAAATTTAGGCGTGCATGAATATGCAATCTCTGAACTGGATGTTGATGCTGTTGAGATAAAATGGGGGCAGGGAGCAAAAAACATAGGTGGTGAAGTTAAAATCAAGGATCTAGGAAGAGCGCAACTCCTTAAAAAGAGAGGATACATTGTCCTACCTGATCCAACAGACCCGGATATTATCAAGGCATTTGAAAAGGGCAATTTTAAAGAATTCGAACGACATTCTAGAGTAGGCATGGTAACTGAGGAAAGTTTTTTGAAGAGAGTGAAAGAACTCAAAGATTTGGGCGCGAAACACATTTTCCTAAAAACAGGTGCATACAGACCTGTAGACTTGGCAAGAGCAGTTAAATTTTCATCAAAGGCAGAGATTGATTTGCTAACAGTAGATGCTGCCGGTGGTGGAACAGGTATGAGTCCCTGGAGAATGATGAACGAATGGGGTGTACCGGAGGTCGAATTGCATTCTTTACTCTACAAATATGTTGATGGACTTGCCAAGAAGGGGGAGTATGTTCCGGATATTGCTATAGCAGGTGGATTTGCATTTGAGGACCAGATGTTGAAAGGATTGTCACTTGGTTCTCCATACTTTAAATTAATAGGTATGGCGAGGGCTCCGCTTGCAGCGGCTATGGTGGGAAAGACGATCGGAAAAACAATCAATGAGGGAATGGTTCCTGTATATATTGAAAGATTTGGAAATACGCCTGAAGAGATATTTGTTACAGCACCAGCACTTAAGAGAAAACTCGGAAGCGACTTCGAAAATCTTCCGACAGGCGCAATGGGTCTATATACCTATATGGAGAGATTAAATCAAGGATTGAGGCAGATTATGGCGGGCTGTCGTAAGTTTGCATTGGAATATATCACTCAAGACGATATTGCTGCTTTAACACATGAAGCGAGTGAGATAAGTGGTGTCCAATATATAATGGAATGTGATAAAGAAGAAGCACAAAAAATACTGGATTCCCGATAAAGATTTATGGAATTATAGTTACAAGTTATGAGTTTCTAGTTTCGGGTCTTTTAAAAAAAACAAATAAAAAATCCGGTAAATCTTGTTAATTCTGTCTTTTTTTAGGATTTAAGATTTGGGGAGTGGGATCTAGTAAAAACAATAAATAAAAAAATGGGTGTGGAGGAGCTTTGTGTTAACGGTCATCAGACTTTAGACATTGGCATTGGATTCGCTATATTTCTTATTGCTTTCTGTCATAAAAAAAGCTATTGTTCAGGGCTTGACTATATTATCAATCTATATAAATTAAATACGTATTGTTGAGATAAGGTTTATTTTATTTAAAACAACATTAAAGAGGAGGAGATTAGTGTCAACGGATAGAAGGAAAAAGAATTGCCATTTTTGTAAGAATAAATCAGATCAGATTGATTATAAAAATGTAGAATTATTGAGTAAATTTGTCACTCCAAGCGGTAAGATTCTTCCTTCCAGAATAACGAGGGTTTGTCCGAAACATCAAAGAAAATTAAAAAAGGCAATAAAACAATCCAGGGAAGTCGCATTAATGCCTTATGTTAAGGCTTTAAACTGGTAGGTTGATATGGAAGTAATACTTAAGGAAAATCATCCGCATTTAGGAGAGAGAGGTAAGGTTGTTCAAGTCGCTGATGGATATGCGAGAAACTACTTGATACCAAAAAACATTGCGGTTCTTAACACTCCCGGTAATAAAGCCAGCATCAAAGCAGAAGGCAAATTCGAAGAAATTAAATTGGAAAAGGAAACGATGTCTGCAGAGCAGATTAAAGAGAAAATCGATGGCAAAGAGTTTAAAGTTGAGGCTAAAGTCGGTAAAGAGGGTAAACTGTATGGTTCTATAACCAAACAAGATATTGAAGACCTTTTAAAGGAAGAAGGGTTTCTTATTGATAAAAAGATTATGGATATAGAAGACCATATAAGAGAAACCGGATCATATGAGATACAATTGAATTTATTTAAGGATGTAAAAGCCCATATTAAGCTTATCGTTGAGGGGGAAGCTTCTGAGGAAGAAGAAGAATCCCAAGAGGTCAAAGATGAGTCCGCTGAGGAAGAGAAATCTTCCGAAGAGAAAGAAGAACCGGTAGAGGTTAAAGAAGAGT
>CAYYUB010000087.1:0-6119 GCA_964474855.1 uncultured bacterium | reverse complement strand
ATATAATTAACTATTTATATACGAATATATCATAGGAGGACACAGAGAAAAAACAGAAACACACAGAGAACACAGAGAAAAAAGGATAATGTTGTTTTGCCCCACCCGCAAACCCAAAAAGAAATAATATCTCACACAAAGCCACGAAGTTTTTTCTTTTTATTTTTTCCGCTTAACTACTAAGCCATTTAACTGATTTGAAGAATCTAGCAATTTAAGTTCTTGACATAATAGTTTGATTGTGTAAATTAGATACGCAGGTAAATATGAAATAGGGGAGTAAGATAATGATTAAATGTCCTAAATGTGGTAAACCTCTTAACGGTTTTAAATTATTATTTAAGATGGATTATTCGGTAATTGAATGTGGCAACTGTGGTAGCAAGTGGAACCTGAAGATAAAAAAGAATAAATCGTTATTATGGGGAGTTTCTGGAGGGGTTTTTGCGGCTTTAGCTTTTTTAGCGTTACGTTTTTTAGGTTTTTTGTGGGGTTCAATTGTTGCAATAGCTCTTTTAGCAATCTATTATTTAGTTATGCACAATTTTGTTGAAAATTTTATAGAAATTGTTAAGTATTAGTTGCAGCTACGATTTTCGATTTTGTTGCTTGTTTCGAAGTTGTTTTTTCGCTTTATCTGAAAAATTGTTGAAACAAAAAATCGTTATTGCTTTATTTTGAAGTATAACTAATTTTTGCCGTTAGGTTTAAAGAAATGTTAAATCACGGATATGCAACACTGGGAACTGTGCTTGACATGACAGTTTTATAGTATAAATTAAATATAAGGATAAGATTAAGTAAAACTATAATAAGGGAGGATAGAAATGAAAAGGGTTAAACAAGCGTTTATTGGGTTTTTTGTTGTTGTTGGAATGATGGTGTCCAGTCGTAATGATGCGCTTGCTGCAACTGCGAATGTCGATACCAGTACGGTGCATCAAACGATAGAGGGATTTGGCGCATCTGTTGCCTGGGAATATTATCAGCTTTACACTAATTCAAGCAAGGGTGAGATATATGATTATCTTTTCAAAGAACTTGGTTTAGATATCCTTCGTCTGCGAAATATATATAGAAAGAGCGAGGATTATGGATTTCCTATACTTGGAGAAATTGTGGACAGTTTTTATTCTCTTTCGGAGAATAAACCCAAAGTAATGATATCTTCTTGGTCGCCGCCCACGGATTTGAAGAGTAATAATAATCTTGTTGGGGGTACTCTGAATAAAATAGGTGGTGAATATGTATATGGCGATTTTGCAGGGTACTGGGTAGATGCCTTAAGCGCGTATGAGGTAGTTGGTATTGTGCCTGATTATATCAGTATCCAGAATGAACCCGATTGGGATGAATCTCATGAAACATGTAGATTGGAGCCGACTGAAAACGATACATCGGCGGGATATGATCAGGCTCTTGATTCTGTATATCAGAGATTGCAAGGAATGGCTTCTCCCCCAAAGATGTTGGCGCCGGAAGTCTTGGGTATAGATTATAATCAATTTCAAAACTACGCAGATCAGTTCAATCATGACCATGCAGATGGGTATGCCTATCATCTTTATCACGGTGACAACACCGATCCGGATGACTATATAACCAGATTATCAACAATAGCAAATAACTATACGGGAAAGCCTATCTTTCAGACTGAATTTGATCGAGGCGGGTGGTTTAATACAGCCTGGCTCATGCATAATTGCCTGGTATATGGTAATGTTTCAGGATATTTTTATTGGGCAGCAGTATGGAGTCCGGGTAGCGTACCATCGTTTATTACATTGGTCGGTGGAAGTACCTATACGATAAACCAGATCTATTGGGCATTCAGACAGTATTCTAAAGCCGTGCACTTCGGATGGAAAAGGATAGGCGCAGATATTGATGCTGATAGTCTTCTTATATCGGCTTTTATCGACTCTGCAGGGAATGAATTATCGACTATAATACTTAATGTAAGCCATAGCGCCGATTATGTGGATATAGATTTTGGGGGTTTTAATATGTCGGGAGAGAATATGATTCGAACGTCTGATGAAGAGAGCTGCGACTATATTGGTGATTATAATGGTTCCGCTGTAGATCTTCCGGCCAGGTCGATTACGACTATTTCTACTCTGGTACTTACCGATGTAGTTGGTATTGAGGAAGAGAATTCTGATTCTCCGGCTGCGGTTTTCCTGTCTCAAAATTATCCTGATCCCTTCAGCACTTCGACAACCGTCGAGTACTCGATGACGGAAGCGAGCTTTGTAAAACTTTCGGTTTATGATATTTCGGGTCGGGAGGTAAAAAAGTTGGTTGAGGAAGTTAAGCCGGCAGGAAAATATACCGTTAATATCGATGCAAAGGGTTTATCTCAAGGAGTTTATTTTTATCGATTAAAAACGGAAGGTAATAGTATTCAAAAGAAGATGATCTTACTTAAATGAGTTTAACAGCCTGAAGGAGGTTGTCATGAAAAATAGAGTTATTTTTGCTGCGTTGTTTTTTATTTTGGGAAGTTGTCTCTTCGGTCAACTGCGGCCTTTTCCCCAGAACGTTGATTATCCTTATGGTTATCAAGCTGCTGGAATTTCTGCAGACACTGTACGGGCTATGTATAAGCGGTGGAAAAGTGAGTATATAAGGGAATGTAATGGGATGTATCGTGTCCGTTGCACGGATGATACTAGTGAGACCAGGTCGGAGGGTATGGGTTATGGTATGTTGTTGAGCGCCTATTTCGGAGAAAAGGGGGTTTTTGACAGCCTTTTTGCGTTTTATAAAAGTAAAAGAACATCTCAGGCATATAATCTTATGGCCTGGCAGGTAACTTGTGCCGGTATTACAGACCAGGGAAGCGCTACTGATGGTGATTTAGATGTGGCTTTTGCTTTGTTTGTAGCTGATGATCAATGGTGGGGGGACTACCTGGAGGAAGCGGACAGTATCCTGTCGATTCTTAAAGAGCATTATTTTGTTACCTGCGGTTCGGATATTTACACGATGAAACCGGGTGGCTGGTTCGGCGGTTGCAATCTTACAGACATATCGTATTACACACCCGCCTATTTCGAAGCATTCGGAGATCAAACGGGTGACCCTTTCTGGTATGATGTGATAGACGGCGCTTATATTATACTGGATAATGGTACCAATAGTAGTACGGGATTGGTTCGAGATTGGCAGACGTGGGATGGAAGCGCAGTCTCGGGATGGGACTCTACTTATTCCTATGATGCCTGCAGAGTTCCATGGAGGATGACTCTGGATTATATCTGGAATGGAAATTTTGATGCAGCATTATGGTGCTCTGATATATCGGACTTTGCTAATGGTATCGGAGCTTCGAATATAGTGGATGGCTATTACTTGGACGGAACGCCCTATGGATCGAATAATAGCAGTGCTTTTGTAGGAGGGTTCGCTGTTGGCGCGATGTGTCACAGTCAGGAGATGGTCGATAATTTTGCTTCTCGTTTGTTGTCTCGAGATGGTCTGCCAGGAGAGGATCGGTATTTTAATTTTTCACTCCGTTGTTTGTATATGCTTGTACTGACGGGAAACTTCTGGGAGCCGGATCCGAACAGTTCATTTATAGAATCGAACCCTTTGCCGGAAGAACTTAGTTTGGCTCAAAACTATCCCAATCCGTTTACCGCAATGACAACCATCGAGTATTCTGTTTCTAGTGCGAGTTTCGTTCGACTGGCGATTTATGATATTTCGGGTCGAGAGGTAGAGACATTGGTCGAAGAGCAGGTGTCTGCCGGGAAACATACCGCTAGTGTTGAATTAAAAGACTTGTGTTCAGGAGTTTACATTTATCGATTGGAAACAGGGGGAATGAGTATTCAAAAGAAGATGATCTTACTCAAGTGAATTTAGTGCCAGTGAGGAGGTTTTTGTGAAGAATAGAGCGATTTTAGTCGTGTTGTTTCTTTTTTTAGGTATTTATCTTCTTGGTCAAAACCGGCCGTTTCCTCAAAATGTTGATTATCCCTACGGTTATCAAACCTCGTTAATTTCTGCTATTGATTTACAAATTACATATGAGAGGTGGAAGAAGTTATATCTCAAAAGCTGTGATGAAATGTATCGTGTTTGCGTGGATGATACTACAATAACTATTTCGGAAGGTATGGGATATGGGATGTTGTTAACCGCGTATTTCGGTGAAAAAGAAAGATTTGATAAGCTTTTTGATTTTTATAAAAGCAAAAGAACAAGCAAAGCACATAATCTTATGGCTTGGGATGTAACTTGTGATGGTGTTTCAGATTCGGGAAGTGCTACCGACGGTGATTTAGATGTGGCTTTTGCCTTGATTGTAGCGCATTATCAATGGGGAGATAATTACCTCGATGAAGCAAGAGATATAATCTCGATTCTTAAAGAAAATTATTTTGTTGATTGTGATGGTCTGTATACAATGAAACCGGGTGGTCACTGGGGTGGTTGTGATCTAACTGATGTATCATATTACACTCCTGCTTACTTTCGAATATTTGCGGAGGAAACAAAAGACGCTTTCTGGGATACTGTAGCGGACGATGCTTATACGATATTGGATAACGGTGCCAATGCTACTACAGGTTTGGTTCCGGATTGGCAATCATATGACGGTGTTCCTGGGGGAACTGATTCTTCAGGATCGCAATGGTATGATTATTATCGCTATGATGCCTGCAGGGTTCCCTGGAGAATGATTCTGGATTACATCTGGAATGGAAATCAAGATGCCCTCGACTGGTGTTTTAAAATATCAAACTTTGCTGATTCAATTGGGTCAGATAGTATAGTAGATGGATACGATTTAAACGGTACTCCCAGAGGCCAGTATAATAATGGTCCTTTTGTAGGGGGATTCGCGGTTGGTGGGATGAGTCATAGTCAGGCTATGGTCGATTCTTTTGCTTCGAGATTGTTATATCTTGATAGTGTGGGATGGGACGATCAGTATTTTAATCTTTCTCTTCGGTGTTTGTACGCGCTTGTTTTGACGGGGAATTTCTGGAAACCCGGTACGACGAACATTCGTATGAATTAGACTGATTGATACTATAGTTCCTTAAACGTTCCTAATATTAAAAACTTACGTTAAATGTAGCGGGGAAAATGAAGAAACAAAGTACGGTTACGAAAAACTAGTTTAAAAATTGGGCTAATGAGTATGATAACGGTAAAAAACACATATTAAATGATGGGGAATATTGTATAAGTTTCAAACAGTGGAAAGAAATTTGCAGGGAAGCCGGTTTTCAAAAGATCACAGTAAAGCGATTACCGGAATTCAAATGGTTTAACGTTTTAATTGCTTGTAAATGATAATTTTCTAACAAAGCTTTTGGCTCTTAGCAGAGGCTGTGCCAAAAACCAAAATACATTTAAATTAAATTTTTCTATAAGTGTTTTGACCATATTGGTTCTTTTTTCTTGCTTTTTTTCTTTTATACTGAACTATATTCCATCTTTCTCATTAATTCTTTAAATCCTACTAAATTTATTAGTTTTCTTATGTTATAGACAGGTGAAATTAGACCTACAAATTCACCGTTAACTTTTTCCAAACCCCGTAAGGAAAACCGGGTGAAATTTAAATCCCTTTTTACTGTACCGATAACAGGTTCCACTATTTCTCTTCGTTTTTTATATATTTCTTTATTCTCCTCATTATTCATTATCGCTTTATATTTTTCCAGATATTCTTTATCGTTTAATACTATGTAGACTTTAGCTGATTTTTTCTTTTTTCCCCGGATACATTTATGCTTTAATATACACGATTGACATACCGGATCGCTACATCTGTATCTTCGATATTCCTTGCCTTTATCTATACTAATACCACTAAATGTTAATTCCTCTCCGGCAGGACAAGTAAATGTATCTTTCTCCTCATTATAAATAAAATCTTCTCTCCCAAAATATGTATTATTTCTTTTTCCCTGTCGTTCTTTCTTAACCACTGGTTCAATACCCATTTTTATTACTTCTCTCATTTCATTAGCATCGTAATAACCTTTATCCGCTACACATTTTTTTATTCTTCTCTTTTCTCCCAGGTGGGAAAGGGTGTTTTTTACCATATTCGTTAATTGATGATAGTCATTCTCCTCGTTTACCACATCCGC
>CAYYUB010000086.1:0-6188 GCA_964474855.1 uncultured bacterium | reverse complement strand
GATGTTTCTATTCCTGGCTTTAGAAAAGGGAAAGTGCCTGTTGACATGATAAAAGCTCGTTTTGGTCCTCAACTGAGGGCTGAGAGCCTTCAAAAGTTAATACAGGACAAAATGAGCGATATTATTAGGGAATATGAGCCTTTCATTTATGGTCCTCCGATAGTTAAAAATTTAGACGAAGATGATAAAGAGGTCCGTTTTAAGGTCTCGCTGGATATTCCACCCAAAATAGATATGGATTTATCAGTTATTGAAATAGACGAGAAGAATGAGGAAGAAATTGATATTTCGACTGAGTTGGACAAATTAAGGGAGATAAATAGTGAATTAAAACCAGTGAATAGAGAAGTGAGAAAAGGAGATATTGTTTTCCTGGATATTAAAAGTGGGGAAGAAGTAATTTCTAATTACTCATGGGAAATCAGCGATGATATATTTTCTGAAAAACTCATTGGTTTAACTATTGAAGAAGAAAAAAAAGAGATTGGCATAGAATTACCGGAGAATTTTACCTTAAAAGGTTTTACAAATAATGAGGGATTTGTAAAAGTCAATATAATTGAGATTAAGGAAAAAATTAAACCTCTTTTAGATGACGAATTTGCCAAAGACCTCGGTTTTAAAGACCTTGATGACTTAAAGGAAAACATTAGAGATAATATTGAAGAAGAGAGAAAAAAGGACAGAGAAGATAATTTGAAAAACAAGGTTGTGGAAAAGGCTCTTGATTTAGCAGGAAACTTTGAAGTAAGCCCAACGCTTGTTAAATTAATCGGCGCTAAAGGCTTAGATAAAGAGAAAGCTGCAAGTAATGCCAGAACAATTGTGCTTCTTGATTCTATAGCACTGAAAGAAAAAATGACAGTAGAGGACGGGGAACTTGACGAATGGATGGAGAAAATAGCTGATTCGGATGAGGAAGTATTTGAAGAATTTGGGGAAGAGGCTATTCGTTTCGTAAAGCAATCAATTTTGCGTGAAAAAACTTTGGACTTCTTGCTTGATAAAGCAAAAGGGGAGGATTCTAATGCATAATCAGTTAACTATACCCTATGTTATTGAAAAAACTGCTCATGGCGAAAGGGCTTATGATATTTATTCCCGACTTTTGAAAGATAGAATAATATTTATAGGGTCTGAAATAGACCAGCCTACATCTAATAGTGTGATAGCCCAGTTATTATTTCTTGAAGCGAAAGCACCCGATAAGGAAATTCAAATTTATATAAATAGTCTTGGCGGAAGTGTATCAGATGGGCTTGCTATTTATGATACTATGCAGTACATTCGTGCTCCGATATCAACAATATCTGTTGGTATTTCTGCTTCTATCGCGGCAATAATACTAACAGCCGGAACAAAAGGTAAAAGATTTGCCCTTCCTAACTCACGCATTCTTCTCCACCAGCCTTCAGGGGCTGTTAAGGGGGTAGCATCCGATATAGAAATACATGCTGATGAAATCATAAAGATTAGAGAAAGATTACACAAAATTCTTTCTGAACATACAAATCAAGCTCTGAAGAAGATCAAAGCTGACACAGACAGGGATTTTTGGATGACATCACAAGAAGCCCTCGCGTACGGTCTCATTGATGAAGTAATTAAAACCAGAAAGGAAATAATTAATGAGAAAAAAGTTTGAAGACGCTTTTTGTTCTTTCTGCGGGTGTCCTCATTCGGAAACTGCACGACTTATATCCGGAAAGGAAGATACGTATATCTGTGAAGATTGTATTGAACTTTTTGCTGATTTTCTGGAAGAAGAAACCGAAAATTTGCCGAAACAATTTGATTTTGATATTCCGACACCTGCCGAAATAAAAGAAAATCTTGATAGATACGTTATAGGTCAAGAAAAGGCAAAAAAGACCCTTTCGGTAGCTGTATATAATCATTACAAAAAAATTAAATATCAACAAAAAGAAGTAGAAATTGATAAATCGAATATCCTTCTTATTGGACCTACCGGTGTGGGTAAAACTCTCCTTGTCCAAACACTTGCTAAGTTCTTAGATATCCCTCTAGCTCTTTCAGATGCCACTTCTTTAACAGAAGCAGGTTATGTAGGCGAAGACGTTGAGAATCTTCTTGTGAGACTCCTTCAGGCTGCGAATTATGACATAGAATTAGCTGAAAAAGGTATTGTTTACATAGATGAGTTGGATAAGATTGGAAGAAAGTCTGAAAATCCTTCTATTACGAGGGATGTCTCGGGTGAAGGTGTCCAAGAGGCTTTGCTAAAAATAATAGAAGGCTCTATTGTAAATGTACCTCCTCAAGGAGGCAGAAAACACCCTGAACAGGAATTCATAAGTTTAAATACAAAAAACATTCTTTTTATTGCCGGAGGTACTTTTGACGGACTCCAGGATATAATAAAAAGCAGATTACAGTCAAATCCGCTTGGTTTCAATGTTTCTATAAAAGATAATAAATTGAGTTATTCTGAAAATATATTAGAAGGTGTTGAACCGCATGATCTTATGCATTATGGATTGATACCTGAACTTGTAGGAAGACTTCCTGTAATTGCTGCTTTGAATAGACTGTCGATTTCCGATCTTACTGATATTCTGTGTAAGCCAAATAATGCCCTGGTTAAGCAGTACAAACAGCTCCTGGATTGGGATGGTATTAAATTAACTTTTACTCGTCCCGCCTTGAATGAAATTTCCAGAAGAGCTTCAAAAATGAAAACAGGAGCCAGAGCATTAAGGGGAATAATCGAAGAATTGATGCTTGATTTAATGTTTAACCTACCTCAAATGAGAAATATAGAAGCTTGCCGAATTACGAAATCAACAATTACGAAACACACTCCGCCGCAGATAATTCGTAAAAAGAAAAAGGCTCAATGAGGTAGGAGAGTATAATTTAAAAGGCGAAATTCCCTTAAAAATGATTAAATGGTCCCCTTTTAGGTCTATATCTGTTGTATATATTTCAATAATTTTGTTGGGTGCAGTATTACTGAAACTTCCTGTAGCAAATAAAGGTATTTCTTTTATAGATTCGATATTTACTTCAACGTCAGCGATATGTGTTACGGGTTTAATTGTTAAAGATACCGCGTTAGATTTTACTCTCGCCGGAAAAGCTATAATACTATTTTTGATTCAAACGGGAGGTATGGGTTACATGGCTGTGGCGAGTTTATTTATGACCTTATTTGCGATTAAACCTGATAAAAGGCAGAATATTGTTGTTCAACAAGAATTTAGTCTGTTTAGCCGGGATAATACGCTAATGTTTTTGAGATTGGTTATAATGACCACATTTATTTTTGAAATGTTAGGTTTTGTTTTCTTTTTCTTAGGATTTAAAGATGTTTTCAATACTAACGAAACAATCTTCCACGCAATTTTTCATTCCGTTAGTGCTTTCTGTAATGCCGGTTTCAGTTCTTTTTCAAATAATCTGGCATGTTTTGCAAATAAACCTATTGTTGGCTTAACTGCTGTATTTCTTTTTATTACTGGAGGTCTTGGCTTTATTGTTATTGTTGACATAATAGAACGCTTAAAGGGAGAAAAGCGATATCTTACAGAACATTCCAGAATTGTTCTTTATTCAACATTAATACTTATTATTCTTGGAACTACTTGTGTATATGTCTTGGAATACGGAAACACCCTCACCGGAAATACAATAATGTCGAAATTTATTATCTCATTCTTCACTGCAACTACGCCCAGAACAGCTGGGTTTTCGCTGTTAAACATTGGGAACTTACTTCCCACGACTCTTTTGATAATAGTATTACTTATGTTTATAGGAGCTTCTCCGGGAGGTACCGGTGGTGGAATAAAGACAACCACGTTTATAATAATTTCAAATTTCTTCACTTCGAGATTAAAAGGTGTAAAATCGGTAAATATTGAGAAACGTCGAATTCCTGAAGAACAGGTAAACAAAGCATTGACACTTTTTCTTATTTCGTTAATATTAATAATAATCATGATTGGTGTTTTAAGCTTTACAGAAAGAGAAACAGTTAAAGAAATAGGGATCCTACCGATAATATTTGAAGAGGTTTCTGCCTTTGGGACTGTTGGTTTATCAATGGGTTCATCTGTACGTCCGACACTATCACTTTCTCACGATTTTACGTTTCTTGGAAAATTGATAATAATAATAACAATGTTAGCGGGAAGAATTGGACCTCTCACTCTGGTCGCTACAGTTTTAAAGAAAAAGAGTGAAAGCTTCCAATATCCTCTTGCGAAGGTACAAATAGGATGATCGGAAAAACTGAAAAGAGACAGTATTTCGTAGTGGTTGGTTTGGGTACTTTTGGATTAACAGTTGCATCGGAGCTTCTTAAAAGAGGTTGTCAGGTTACTGCTATCGATAAAGACGAAAAAAAGGTTGAATTAGCCTCCGAATTTGCAATAGACGTTATAATCGCTGACGGAAGAGATAAGAAACCTCTTGAAGAGTCCGGAGTTTCTTCCGCGGATGCCGCCATTGTTTCTATTGGAGAAGATCTTGAAGCTTCCTTTTTGGTAACTCTTCATCTGAAAGAGCTCGGAATAAAATGGATTGTGACCAAAGCTTCTTCCTCGTCTCAGGGAGAAATTCTTGAAAAAATAGGTGCTGACAGGATTATTTATCCTGAAGAAGAAATGGCAAAAAAACTTGCAGATCAACTTCTTAATCCCTCCATAATTAATTATCTTCAACTGAATGATACGGTCGGTATCATGGAATCAGGAACACCAGACCCATTTATCGGCAAAACGCCAAAAGGACTTTCTCTGCGAAATAAATATGGATTAAATTTAATTGCTATAAAGAGAAAAGTTCAGAAAAAAAATGCTGCTGAACTTGTTGAGGATTTAATAGTTGTTCCTTCGTCGGACGAAAAAATAGAAGAGGGAGATACTTTACTTGTTATAGGTGATCATAAATTTCTTGAAAAATTTAAAAAAATGCAACGTACAGACAATGGACAGGATGAGAATTAAGGATTTTAATATAACCAGACTTCTTGAATCTCTACCGACAGGGTTAATCCTAATCGATAAGAATAAAATAATTATTGAAGCTAATCCCGAAGCAAAAAAACTTCTCGGTAGAAATATCGAGTCCAAAGACATAGAAAATATTTTCAAGAACGCCGAAAAGGGTTTATTTGATAATCTTTTCAATGGTGAAAGTATCGAAAGAAGTGTACTTGAATTAGGTAATTTATTAATAGGTTTCAGCGCTTCGCCTGTTTTCGATAATGAAAATAATATAGTGGGATCTTCAATTATCTTAAGGGATATTACGGAAATTCGCGAAATGGAAGAAGAACTCAGAAGAAGGGATCGGCTTGCCGCTCTTGGAGAGATGGTAGCGGGATTGGCGCATGAAATCAGAAATCCACTTGCTTCGATTAAAGCAGGTATTGAATCCCTATCCTTTGAAAGGGGAAAAAGCAGCAATAATTTAAAATTTCAGTCAATTGTATTGCATGAAATTACACGTCTTGAGAGAATAGTAAACGATATGACCCTGTATGCATCAGATAGAGATTTAATGAAGACCAAAGTTAATCTAAAGGGTTTAATTGGCGAAATACTATTAATGTTCAGTCAGGAAATAGCAGAAAAGAACATACATGTAAAAAATAACTTAAAAGGCAATCTTGTATGTTATGTAGATAGAGATAAGATTATTACAGTTTTAAATAATTTATTTTTGAATGCCATGGAAGCGATAGGAGAAAACGGCCATATTGAATTTAACATCAGGAGAGGTAAAAATAATATGATAATTCTAGTAAAGGACGATGGGGGAGGTATACCTGAAGAGATTATCCCTAAACTATTTATTCCGTTTTTTACCACAAAAAGTAAAGGTACGGGTCTGGGTTTATCAATAGTTAATAGAATGATTCAAAATCATCATGGCACTATTAAAGCTACCAATGAAGGAAAGGGAACTTGTTTTACAATAACTTTACCAAAAGGAAGAGAAGATGGGCGGTAAAATACTAATAGTTGATGATGAAAAAAATTTAGTAGAAGTTATAGAAGCTATACTTTCTGAGTTGAATACTGAGGAAGACAATTCTTATGAGATTAGAAAAGCTTATAATGCGTCCGATGGTATAAGCATAGCTATGGATTTTATGCCTGATGTAGCCCTTCTTGATCTCAGATTGCCTGATCGCCCCGGTACAGAAGTTCTGACTGCCT
>CAYYUB010000085.1:0-6206 GCA_964474855.1 uncultured bacterium | reverse complement strand
AATAAAAAAATCAAGATTAGACCTTGACAAATAACATAAACCCTCTGTGGTAAATTTTTTTAATTGATTTGTGTTATTTGCCTGCCCCGTAAGGAAGAATGACTGTATCGGGGTGTAATTCGTTGTTTCTTTGTTTCTTTTCGTGGTTCATTTTATTCTTTTATGGATTTCAATTCATTGATAAGGTCTTCGAACATTTCGGCTTTATGGTATTTATTAAGCCTGATTGCGCACTTTCTACCTTTTTCTAGAATTTTTATTTTCTTTTGATAATCAGAGGTTAATTTGACGCTTTCCAAATATAATTCCAGAGCTTCTTCGTCTTTAAATTCACAGTAGATTTCAGCTTTAAAGGAAAGCAGATCTCCTATTTTTTTATTTTCCAATTTTGTCAAACCTTCGTTTAAAATTTCAATTGCTTTTTTCAGAGAGCCATCATTCATATATGTTTTTGCGGTAAGCAGATAAGCTTCGTCTAAGTATTCCGATCCTTGAAAATTATCTATGATATTTTTTAAAGGTATTCGAGCTTCTTTAAAAAGACCGAGTTCTTGATAAATTGTACTGATTTGATATAGAGTATAGGGTTTAAGAATTTTTGAGGTGACTTCTTTGTAATATTTGATTGATTTTTTTAATTCTCCGGCTTCGTAATAAATCTCACCAAGTTTTAGGTTTATTTCATTGTTTAATTCCGGTCTTTCCTGTAACCCCTTTTCTAGTAACTTAATAGCGCCTTTTCTGTCGCCCATCTCCTGATAAATTTTGACAAGAATTAATAGGGATTCATTTGCTTCTTCGGATTCGGAATGATTTAATAGGATTTTATTGTTATATTGAATCGCTAAATCATATCTTTTTGCCGCGTGATAATATTCACCTATTTCTAAAAGTAATGATGGTGTTCTTCGACTTTTAGGATACTTATTCGTGAAAGCTTTATACATATTTATCTTTGTGGGATATTCCCCTCTTTTCCATTTGATTTCCTCTATGCTATATCTTGCTTCGTCAAACAAGTCTGGGGGTACCCAGGTAAGTAATAATATTTTTTCATAGTAATTCAAAGCCGAATCGTAGGCTTCTTTATTTGCGTAGATTTGCCCAAGATATTTGTAGGCATTTGGTGCCCAACGGGATAGAGGAAGTTCTTTTGTGAGGAAACTTAACCATTTGATTGCTTCGTCGTAATTGTTAAGTAAAAAGTTGATTTTGCCTAGGAGGAGATATGCGTCGTCTTTAAGAGGAGAGTCAGGGTATTCTTTCACTATTCTTTTAAAATGTTCAAGACTTTCAACTTTGCCTTGTTTAAGTTGAGCGCGCGCAAGACGATATAGAGCATATTGCTCTAATTCTTTTTCGCCGTAGACTGAGAGAAATCGTTCGAACAATTTAGCGCTTTCTGAATATTTTGCCAAATGATATTGACTCCATCCCGCTCCGAAAATAGCATGCGTTTTATATTCAGAATTGGTATCGGATAAAAAAATTTCCAGCGCCTTTTCTATTTCTCCTTTTTTATAGAAGACTTCTCCTTTGAGATAATTTGTTAGGGGGGTATTTATAGAATGCTTTGCTTTAAAAGATAAAAGGCTATCAAATTCATTAAGTTGAAATAGCGTAGAGATTATATATATGCCGGTATATTTGGCGGGTTGGATTTTATAAGATTCATTAAAATAATTTAAAGCTCTTCTAAATTTTTCTCTTTTGTAACATAAGTAACCTCTTCCAAGAAAATTTTGCCACAGAGGCAGAATTGAGTTGTCTATCTGGTTTAAAATTTTCGATGTATCTTTTTCATAAAAAATAAAATAAAAACTGAGGGAGTCAGGTAGAGTTCTTACGATTTGAGTAGGTAAACCCTTTTCTATAGAAAGAATATAAAGATTTTCTAAAAAGCAGGTATATTCCCACTGGTTAAGTTCTTTAAATTTTAAAGCAGCTTTTTCATTATCTCCTTTGAGGTGATAAATAACTCCTTCGAGATAAGTGGCTTCGATTTTTCTATCATAGTATTCTGCTTTTTTTGCCTCATTCAAAGCTCTTTCTAATTCATTAAGCCTTATATCTATAACAGCTAGATTTAAATAGGCTTCTTCCTTTTTCACAAATGAAGGTTCGATTAACAGCGGTAGCTGATAAAAGTCTCTGAGTTTCTTTAACTGTTTATTTTCTGAAGTGTTAAAAAATAAAAGTAGAATTAAAAAATTCAATAAGCTCCCTTTCCTGATAAAATAACCGGGATTGTTTTTAAGAGAATGAAGAAATCCAGGCTTAATGACCAGTTATTTATGTATTCCAAATCGAGTTCCATCCATTCCTCAAATGGTAAATCGGAACGTCCATTTATTAGCCATAGACAGGTTAATCCCGGTTTTATAGATAGTCTTTTCCTTTGCCAATTTTCATATTGGTTTACTTCTTCTGCTAGTGGGGGTCTGGGCCCAACCAGGGACATATCTCCTTTTAAGACATTAAATAATTGAGGTAGTTCATCAAGACTGAACCGCCTGAGAAGTCTTCCGGTTCTTGTTATTCTCGGGTCGTCTTTTATTTTAAATACTACCTTATCCATTTTATTTAAATGGTGTAGGTTTTTCTTTATTTCGTCGGCATTTTCAAACATTGTTCTGAATTTAAACATGGAAAAAATTTTCCCATTTAAACCTACTCTAGGATGTTTATATATTACAGCTCCTTTTGAAGTTGATTTTATTAAAATGGTGATTATAACGAATATTGGAAACAAAAGAAATATTACTATGAAAGATAATATTCGGTCTAATGTATATTTAATAAATAATCCCGCATAATGGGGTGGGAAGGGATGAAAAGTGATTATTGGTGATGGCAAAGAAGTTTCAAGAGAAACAAAACCGGGTATGTTTCCAAATACTTCTTTCAGATAATAAGAAACGGTTATCCCGAGATTCTCGAGTTTGTTGATATATTTTTTGTGGGTTTTTTCCGTGATTATAATCCATTCGATGGGTTCATCTTTCAAAAGTTCCGTTAAATTTTCAGGAATTTTATTAAGCACTTCTACTATTTTTATACCAAAAAAATCGTGAAGTGAAAATAAGGTTTCAAGCTCTTTTGCGGCTTTTACTTTCCCAAACACAATCGTTTTTATCGAGTTCTTAGGATTTTTTGAAATCAATTCCCTATTTAATATCATAAGAGTTACCGAGAAAAGTCCAAAGAATAAAAGAGCAACACGACTCTGATTGAATAATTTAAAATAATAAAGTATGACTATATATATTGCAATGGCTATTAGAAACGAGAGAGTTGTTCTTAAATAGAAATTATATTTATCAACAGGAAAATTCTGCAAAGTTAAATTGTTGAGGTATATGACGGGTGCGAATGTGATTAAAAAGATTGGAAATATTTTTACGTAATAAGAAAAGTACCATTCGGTGATTGGTTCTATTGCGAAGGGTATATTTGCTCTTATTATTACTGTTAGCCAATAGGTGAATATCAAGATAATTATGTCAAATAAAGTTATCGTGAATCTTATATAGTGTTTTTTTTCTTGAATCATTTTTTCATATCCTTTATAGATAATACCATAAGAACAAAAGTGAGTCTTGTTATTAAAGCAATGAAAAGGAAAGAAAGTACGGTGAAATTATAATTCATATTTTTTCTAATATAATGAAACATAGAAATATTATGGATAAATTTTGTTTTTAACCGTTCTTTTTTCGTGCTTGAACCTAATTTATGGTAAAAAACAGCTTCAGGGAGATAAGCTATTTCATAGCCTTTTTTTCTGAGACGCAGGCAAATATCAGTATCTTCAAAATACAAGAAAAATTTCTCGTCAAAACCGCCTATTTTTTCGAAAAGGTCTGTTTTGAAAAGCATTACGGCACCTCTTACCCAATCAGGAAATTGAATTTTATTATAATCAAGATCTGACATCAAATATTCCTTTGAGATAATATTGTTAGGGAAGGTTTTTCGCAGAAAAGATTCTCTACCAAAAAGGACTCTCAGAATTGTAGGAAATTTTCTGCAAGAAAGCTGGAATGAACCATCAGGGAAAAGTAATTTTCCCGTAACCATACCTATTTTTTCGTTTTTCTTCAAAAAATCAATAAGTTTATCTATCGCGTTTTTGCTAACTTCGACATCGGGATTTAGAAATAAAATATAAGAAGAATTTTGTGTTTTTTCTATTTGATTGCACGCTCTGCCAAACCCCATGTTTTTATTATTCGAAATGTATTTGATATTTTCATTTTTAATTTGTTTTAAGAGTTTTCTGCTTCCGTCTCTTGAATCATTATCGACGATGATTATCTGATAATTACAATTAGGTGGGTTCTGTAGTATTGATTTTATACATTTTTTTAAATCTTTTTTTGTGTTATAGTTTACAATCCCGATAGTAAGGGTCATATTTTTTTAATTAATCTACGTAACCCCAACTTCCAGACCAGCCAGAAAGCTTCCCATATAATTTTTTTTGACATTTTGGAATTTCCAATTCTGCGTTCGACGAAAACAATAGGGATTTCCTTGATTTTAAATCCCTTCCAATATGTGTAGAAATGGATTTCTATCTGGAATCCGTATCCTTCGGCATCAAATTTTTCAAAATTTAGATTTTCAAGGACAGATTTTCTTATGCCTTTAAAACCACTGGTGAGATCTGAGAGAGGTACTCCGGTTACCTTTTTAGCAAAAATATTTGCTAAATAGCTCAAGATAAGACGCGACATAGGCCAGTTTATTACATTAACGCCTTTTTTATACCTTGAGCCAAGTACAAGATCAACTTTATCTTCAATAAGTGTTTTTCTTAATTTTACAAGGTTTGAAGGATCGTGAGAAAAATCAGCATCCATTTCGTAGATGAAATCATAATTTCTTGCCAATGCCCATTTGAAACCTGCAATATAGGCACTCCCTAACCCCATTTTCTTTTCCCGCTGGATTAAACATACTCTTTTGTTCTTTTTGTCAGATTTCTTTTGTTGGATTTTCTTAACGGTATTACCGGTACCGTCTGGAGAATTATCATCAACAATTAGAACCGCAAATTCTTTTCCCTGAAGCAGAACTTCTTTTATAATCGATTCGATGTTGTTGTTCTCGTTGTAGGTCGGTATAATTACAAGAGAGTCTGTCTTCATGGTTAACCTCTATTTTCTGGCAAAAAATAAATTCAGTATTAATGTTAGAATTATAGAAGCAAAAATACAAAAGCCCAGAGGGAAGTGAAATACGAAATTCCTTCTCTCAACCAGAATATTTCCAGGCAAACGCGAAAGGGAAGGAATTTTTGCAAATAACATAAATAGAATTCCTATACTTACAAAAATACATCCAAGTAAGAATAAAGGTGCCTCAATTTTCATATTAAAGTATATAATTCAAAGCGAAGTTGTCAATGGTAATGTTCCACCATACTACCTCCAATTTTTTAACCACAGAGAGCACAGAGAACGCAAAGCCCACCCATCCCCTTTAATTTTTATTTTTTTAGATGAAACGTCGACAAAATAAAAGTGGTATGGGCTACGTGTCCTCGGCATCTCCCTGTGAGATTGATTTAGGGTGTTGAGTTGGGTTTTAAAAAACGAAATAATAAATCCTGTTAATCTTTTTTAATCTGCGTCCAATTATTTGGGTTGGGTGCAATGGGGCTTTGTGTCTTTGTGGTAAAATAGCGGCTTTGCCGCGCTATGATTTAAGTTATTCGGAAAAAATTGAATAAAAATTCATTAAAATTGAATTTTTACCCTTGACAATATTTGTAACATGTGTATATTCCAATCTATCTATAAAAAGTGGAATTGGGGAGTAGGTAAGAATTTAACTTTTGAAGGAGGTTAATTTAATGGAAGAGTTGAATCCTTTTAAAATTGCGCAGTTTCAATTGGATGAAGCTGCTAAGCTTCTTAAGCTTGATTCCGGTACACACGAAATGTTAAGATGGCCTATGCGTGAATTACATGTGACTATACCGGTTAAGATGGATAACGGTAAAACTAAAATATTTCAGGGTTTTAGGGTTCAGTATAATGATTCTCGTGGGCCTACTAAGGGCGGAATCAGGTGGCATCCTGAGGAAACTATAGACACAGTCAGGGCTCTTGCGGCCTGGATGACCTGGAAAACTTCCGTAGTGGATATCCCTTATGGTGGAAGTAAGGGTGGTGTTATCTGTAATCCAAAAGAAATGT
>CAYYUB010000084.1:0-6363 GCA_964474855.1 uncultured bacterium | reverse complement strand
TACTTTTGCCCTTATGAAACTCAATATCGATTAAATCTTTCTTCTTGAGTTCTGATGAGTCTTTGATGATTTTATTTCCTTTTTTCGTTATTGAATACCCTCTACTGAGGGTCCTTTTGTACGAGGTTGCCTGGATAATGTTTTCGAGTCCTTTAATTTTTTCCTGATTTTTGCTTATTTTTGATTTAATTTCTTTGGTCAGTTTATTGTAAAGATGATCAAGTTGTTGTTCTTTTAATTGAAATATGGAGAGGGGGCGTCTTATTGCGTAGCTTTTTTCTATTGTTTTCAGGCGCAAAAAATAAGTTTTTATCTTTTGTGAGGTGGATTTTATGATTTTATATCTAATATTCTCTAAAAGACTATTTATTTCGTTTATATCCGGTACGACAAGTTCTCCTGCCTCTGAGGGTGTTGCGGCGCGCTTGTCTGCGACGAAATCTACTATAGAGAAATCTCTTTCGTGTCCTACGGCGGAAATAATGGGTATTTTGCATTTAAATACGGTTTCTGCGACTCTTTCGTCGTTAAAAGCCCATAAATCTTCGATAGAACCGCCTCCTCTTGTTATAATCAAGGTATCTATGGCTCCAAACGTTTCAAAGTCTTCTATGGCGTTAATTATATCGATTGGTGCATCATTTCCCTGAACCGTTGTTGGGCGAACGATAACTTCTACGCCCACAAAACGTTTTTTTATAATTTTGAGGACATCTCTAACTGCGGCTCCTTCTGCTGATGTAATAATGCCGATTTTTTCAGGTAAATAAGGGATAGGCTTTTTGTTTTTTTCTTCGAAAAAGCCTTTTTTTTCTAATTTTTCTTTAATTTCTTGAAATTTAAGGTAAAACCGACCAAGCTCTCCCGGTAAGACTTTTTCTCCTATTATTTGATACTGGCTGGACCCTTCCCAGATATCGATTCTTCCATATATTTGGAATATTCTTCCTTCTTCCAGCCTGAACTCCAATTTACTGGCTTCCCTTCTAAATATTACTCCTCTAATTACAGCATTTTTATCTTTCAGGGAGAAATAAATGTGCCCGGAATTGTGATATGTTAAATTACTGACTTCACCCTGAACCCAAACCCATCCGATATTGGATATCTGTTTTTTTATTGTGGAAGTTATTTCAGTTACAGAGTAAATAAGCATATTTTATTTCGTTAGTCGGTTGGTGTGTTGGTCTGTTGGTGGGTGATGAAGGGATTCTTGATGCTGACTTCTGGCTCCTGGCTTCTTTTTTTCACAATTTATACAAATTCGACAATAACATTACTGTTGTAATACTGCCGACACCTCCGGGTACCGGTGTTATTGCCATAGCCTTCTTTTCTACAGATTCAAAATGAACGTCTCCGACCATTTTTCCGTCTTTTTCGTTTGTTCCTACATCTATTACTATTGCTCCTTCTTTTACGAATTTAGCATTCACAAATTCCGCCTGTCCTATGGCAACAATTAAGATATCTGCTTTTTTAGAAATATTCTTGATTTCTTTTGTTCTGGAATGGCATACTGTAACGGTTGCGTTTCCAAGTTGTGCTTTCCTGAGCAGTAAATTGGCAAGGGGTTTACCGACAACATTACTTCTTCCAATTATTACAGTCTCTTTTCCTGTAGGGTCAATATCGTAGTATTTCATCAATTCGAGCACGGCTCCGGGAGTGGAAGGGATTATGGTCGGATTACCCATTAATAATTTTCCAAGGTTGTAAGGATGCATGCCTTCAACATCCAGGTCTTTACCTATTAGTTCTATTAATTCAATAATATTTATATTCTTTGGTAAAGGTTCCAATATAAGTATTCCGTTGACTCTTTTTGATTCCGCCATTTCCTTAAGGGATTTCTTTATTTCTTCTTCGCTGGTACCTTTTTCTAATTCCAATGTTTCAACAGATATTCCTACTTTATCAGCGGTTTTAGTAATACTTCTGATATAATAAGTGCTTCCGGGGTTATAGCCTATTCTTAATATACCAAGTTTTCTTTTTTGTTTTTGGTTTTCAAGGTTTTCAAAAATACTTTCTGTTACTACCTTACCTTTAAGAATTTTCTCCAATTTCTATCCTCCTTATAGATTTTGCCTTGCCGGTGGCCTCGGCAATTTCTATTTCTACTGCATTCATTCTAATATCCTTTTTTGCAAGTTTAAATGGTTGTTCTTTATCACCCATAAATTTCTTTATTATCGGTTTTGCCTGCATACCAATTACCGAATCAAACGCTCCGGTCATTCCAACGTCGGTTATGTAAGCTGTTCCGCCGGGTGAAATTATTTCGTCGGCTGTTTGAACATGTGTATGAGTGCCGATAAGCGCTGAAATTCGTCCGTCCAAAAAATATCTCATTGCAATTTTTTCGGCGGTCGTTTCAGCATGCATATCAATTATTATTATCGATGTGATTTTCAGCAATTTTTCAACACAATTTTTAACCGTTTCAAAAGGACTTGTGGTTTTAGGCTTCTGGGGCATAAAAGTTTGTCCCTGTATGTTGACCACAGCAACTTTTTTATCTTCTATCTCTATTATTGTAAAACCTTTGCCGGGAAAAGATTCCTTGTAATTTAAGGGTCGTATTACATAATTAAGTTTAAAGACTTCTTCAAGTTCTTCTTTTCTATCGAAAATGTGATTACCGGTGGTTATTATGTCACAGCCGTACTTTTTCAATTTTGAAGCACTTTTCTTGGTTATACCGAAACCTCCGGCTGCATTTTCCCCGTTTACGCAGATTAGATCGTATTTATTTTCCTTTTTATAGTCCGGGACGAATTTTGAAAGAATTCTAAGCCCCGGTTTACCTACGACGTCACCAATAAAGAGTATCTTCAACATTTACTCCTTAAACTAAGAACCAAACAAAGTGTTTTATCTTAGTTACTCCGCATGTTCTACGGCTCTAGTTTCTCTTATAACAGTGACTTTTATTTCTCCTGGATAGCTTAAATTCTCTTCTATCTTCTTCGCCACTTTTGTTGCAAGTTCTCTTGTTCCGTTATCTGAAACAGTTTCAGGTTGAACTATGACTCTGACTTCTCTTCCTGCCTGTATAGAGTAAACCTTTTTTATTCCGTCAAAAGACGAAGCGATTTTTTCCAATTCTTCGACTCTTCTGATATAGGCTTCTAAAGTTTCTTTTCTTGCTCCCGGTCTTGCTCCTGAGATTGCATCAGCTGCCTGCAGAAGAACCGCAAAGGGAGTTTCGGGTTCTATCTCTTCATGGTGAGCGGCGATTGCGTTAACTATCACGGCTGACTCACCGTATTTTCTTGCCGCACTGGCTCCGATATCTGCATGACTGCCCGAGTAATCTTGACTCATACCCTTACCGATATCATGTAAGATGCCGGCCCTTTTCGCTGTTTCTATGTCCAGGCCCAGTTCTCCCGCCATTAATCCCATTAAGTAAGAGACTTCCTTTGAATGCTGGAGTACGTTTTGACCATAGCTTGATCTGAATTTAAGTTTTCCTACCATTTTCACTAATTCATCTTTTATTTTTGGAAGACCAAGTTCAAAAATTGTGTTTTCTCCTATTTCCGATATCCTATCTTCGAGTTCTTTTTGGGTTTTTTCTACAATTTCTTCTATTCTGGCGGGATGTATGCGTCCATCTTTAACCAGTTTTTCTAATGAACTTTTGGCGATTTCGCGTTTTATTGGGTCAAAACACGATAAAGTTACTGCTTCCGGAGTATCGTCAATTATTACTTCAATGCCTGTTGCCTTTTCGAAAGCTCTGATATTCCTGCCTTCTCTGCCAATTATTCTCCCCTTCATACTTTCGGAAGGTAAGGATACTACAGAAACCGTTGAATCAGAGACATTATCAATCGCACATCTTTGAATCGCTTCGGTTATAATTTTCTGAGCGCTGCGTTTTGCACTCTTTTTTGCCTCGCTTATAATTTCATTTTCTATTTGAATAGATTTGTTTTCGGATTCCTTTTTCACCTCTTCCAGTATCACTTTTTTTGCTTCGTCTCTGGTCATCCTGGATATTGTTTCCAGTCTTCTGTTTGTTATTTCAACAAGATCCGTGTATTTTTTTCGTTTTAACATTATTTCTTCTTTTTGTTCCTGAATAGTTTTTTCTCTTGTCATCAAGTTCTTTTCTTTCTGGGCGAGGAAATTTTTAGTTTTCTTTTGTTCTTCGTCTTTTCTTTCTAATTCTTTTTCCCATCTGTCCAGATGCCTTTTTTGAGCCCGAGTTTCCTCAATAAATTCTTTCTTCTGATTTCTTTTAAGTTGTTCTAATTTTTCACGAGTTTTTTCTTCAATTTCCTTGCTCTTTATTTGAGCATTTCTTATTAACTTTTCAGCTTTACTTCCTGCCGTTTGTATCTTTTTGTCTGTTTTTAGTTTCTGTAGAAAATAACCTGCACATAGTAATATAGCTGATATTACCGCGTATAACACGATTGTTATTATCGAATTCATTTGAAACCTCTCTTTTTATTTTTTCGAGAGGCAAAGGGAAAGAAGTATTATTCTAAGCAGACATATCTTTTAGTTTTTCGATCTCATGTGCCAGTTCAAAGTACTTATCTGCGATATTTAATGCTGTTAATATTGCAATGGTATTTTCAGAAGAGTATGGTTCTTCTTCTTTTATTTTTTTACCTAATTCGTCAACAAACATTGCAATTTTTAATGCTTCTTCAGGATTTTTATCAGTAATGAAAGAATATTTATTTCCTAAGATTTTTACTTCTACTTCTTTTCCCACTTAAAGCCTCTTTTTTAGTTCTTCTTCTATGTTGTTTATCAGTTTTATTGCTTCTTTTTTCTTTTCTCTTTCTTCTTTCAATTCTTTATTGAGTTGTGCATTTTCTTGTTTCAGTTCTTTTAGTGTCTTGATGCAATTTTTTACAATATCCGATAGGTAATCAAAATCTAAATTATTCATTCTCTTAAAGTGGCTCCTATACTTTCAAGTTTTTTTGTTATCAATTTGATATCACCTTTTATTTCATTGTCTGTGAGTGTTTTCTTTGGGTTGTAAAACTCCAGTCGAATTGTCAGAGATTTTTTATCTTTTCCGATTTTCCGAGCGTAATAAATATCTATAAGTTTAATCCGTGCTCTTTGCGTGGTAGAATGGTCTAATAAAGTTTGAATCTCTTCAAATGGTGTATGCTCTTCAATTATTATTGAAATATCCCTCTTCAAAGGTGGAAACACACTCACTTTTTTAAAGCATTCCTCCTTTCTTGCTTTTAAGAGTTTTTTCAAATTGAGTTCAAAGCCAAAAACGTTATCCTTGCAAACTTCTTGATTTATAAGTCCAAATGTTCCACAAATTTTTCCACCTGAGGTTATACTTGAAGCTCTTTCTTTTATGAATAACGGATCCTTGCAATCTTTGAATGAATAATCTATGATTTTTACTTCTTCAAGCAAGGCTTCAACTATGCCTTTTATGTCATAAAAATCAACTTCACGATCATTTCCGTACCAATTTTTTGATATATGTCCCGCAATAATACCTCCTATGTTTTCTTCTTCTTCATTTCCTTTAGAGAAAACTCTTCCGACTTCAAAAATCCGAATGATCTCTTCGCCTCGATTAAAGTTTCTCTGTGTGTTTTCAAGAAGACTGGGAATCAAAGTGTTTCGTAGAATTTCTTTATCACTCCACATAGGATTTTCAAGATAAATTGCTTCTTCTCGTTTTTTGGAAGCCCACCCGGGTTCTATGAAAGGAATGTTAATGGCTTCCCAGAAACCCAGACTGACCATTATTTTCTTGATTTCTATGAGTTCTCTGTTTTCTGCCCGCACGGGTCCGTAATTTGAGTATTTAAATCTAAGAGGTATGTTGTCATAACCGGTGAATCTTCCGATTTCCTCAATTAGATCTTCCTCAATTTTTAAATCATTCCTATGAGAAGGGATTAAAGCTTCTGCTTCATCTCCGTTTTTACTGCTTACTATAAAACCTAAGTTTTCTAATATACTGATGCTCTTTTTCTTTTCGATTGTCATACCAATAAGATCGTTTATTTTATTGTAAGAAAAAGAGATTTTTCTTGATAAATTTGGATTAGGATTTGTATCAACAATTTTCCCCATTATTTTTCCGTTTGCGTATTTTTCCAGGAGTCCTGTGGCATAATAAGCAGCGTACCCAACCATATACATATCAGCCGTTCGCTCAAAGCGGTAGGAAGATTCGGTGGGGATTTTCAATCTTCTTGATGCTTCTCTTATTAATGAAGGCTTAAAAAAAGCTGATTCAAGTACTATTCTTTCTGTATTTTCGCTTATTCCGGATTCTAAACCACCCATTATTCCCGCAAGAGCAATAGGTCCATTCTCATCCGCAATAATCAGGTCTTCTTCTGAAAGTTT
>CAYYUB010000083.1:0-6459 GCA_964474855.1 uncultured bacterium | reverse complement strand
AAACAAGGAGTATGATTCGGCAATAGCAAATTTAGATAAGGCCATTTCTCTTGATCCGCAGTATGCATGGGCGTATCGCGAATTGGGACTCACTTATAGAGACAAAGAGGACTATAATAAAGCTATAGAATCGTTTCAGAAGGCGATTAAAATCGAACCTACCTCATGGACATACGCTCAAATAGGTATGTCTTACCGATTAAACAAGGAGTATGATTCGGCAATAGCAAATTTAGATAAGGCCATTTCTCTTGATCCGCAGTATGCATGGGCGTATCGCGAATTGGGACTCACTTATAGAGACAAAGAGGACTATAATAAAGCTATAGAATCGTTTCAGAAGGCGATTAAAATCGAACCTACCTCATGGACATACGCTCAAATAGGTATGTCTTACCGACAAAACAAGGAGTATGATTCGGCAATAGCAAATTTAGATAAGGCCATTTCCCTTGATCCGCTATACGTATGGCCTTATCAAGAATTAGGACTCACTTATATGGACAAAGAGGACTATAGCAAAGCTATAGAACCATTTCAGGAGGTGATTAAAATCGAACCTGACGAATGGACATATTCTCAACTGGGGTTTATTTATCATGAACATAAATTTGAATATGAATCCGCTTATGACTGTTACAAAAAAGTTCTGGAAATCAACCCCAATGATCTAAGCAATAAAACTAATTTTGTTGAAGCTAATCTATCTACTGGGCGTTTCAAAGAAGCTTACGAATTAGCCCAAGAAGTTTTAGATGAATTAGATCCCAAGCAGCCATTATATTACCAATTATGTGTGAGGTTCTTTATACTCTATTCTCTTGTTTTACAAGGGAATACTGATAAAGCGCATAAATCATTGGAAAAATTTATCGATTATTACAAAAGCGTAGCTGATACTTATGATTCGGCATGGACCTATAAAGGCACCAGGCATTTCATTGGGCAACGAGAAATGGATGCAAACCACGAGAAACTTCTCCTCAAATTAATTGACATTCTTGAAAAACCGACACCAGACATAACAATAGAACAATTTAGGAATTTATTATAATGTATTAAAAATTAAGTAGATGGAAATATAATAGGGGAAAATTGTATGAAAATGAAACTTTTTTTTACATTTGTTCTTATCGGCTTAAATGTCCTTCAAGGAGGATGTAAACAACAGGAATCCAGAAGAGATGTAAATATTGGCACTGGAGACATAACTGGAGTCTATTATATCACAGGCAGCGCTATAGCTTTAATGGTTAATAGGAATTTTGGTAAATATAAAATTAAAGCAACTGTTGAACAAACGAGTGGCTCTGTATCAAATATTAATTCAGTAATAAATGGAGATCTGGACTTTGGTATTGTCCAATCAGACCGACAATATCAAGCATATAAAGGACAAGATGAATGGACCGATTCCAGACAAGAAAATCTGAGGTCAGTATTTTCACTCTACACTGAATCAATAACCTTAATTGCGACAGAAGAAAGCAATATCAGGGAAGTAGAGGATTTAAAAGGAAAAAGAGTAAACCTGGGTAATCTAGGGTCTGGTCAATTGCAAAATTCAAGAGATGTATTAGAAATAATAGGTATTACAGAAGAAGAAATATCTGCAAAATATGTTGGAGTTGTCGAGGCGCTTGAATTATTACAGGATGAAAAACTTGATGCTTTTTTTTACACAGTAGGACATCCTAACGACAACACAAAAGAAGCAACATCTGGAAGAATCAAAACATTTATTGTACCTATCAAAGTTGCGGATACAAATAAGTTACGCAAGAAGTATCCTTACTATGAGAAAACGTTAATAAATCATTCGTTTTATCCCGAAGCATTAAATAGGGAAGATATCCAAACCATTGGTGTAAAGGCAACCTTAATTACAAAAAGAAACACACTTGAAGATATTGTCTATGCTGTAACAAAAGAAGTATTTGGAAACTTAGAAGAACTTAAAAAGCTTGAACCCCTTGATCAAGTTTTTAAAGATTTGACAAAGGAAAACATGCTAAAGGGACTTACCGCTCCAATTCACAAAGGCGCTTTAAGATACTACAAGGAAACCGGCCTTGATAAATACATAGATCCGACACTCATAGTTGATTAAACATTTTGATTAAGTTCCAATAGATAGCTTCTTCTAATAGGAATTATAAATATGATTAAAAAGGAAAGGGTTTTAACGTTAGACATTGGAGGTGATAAATGTCTATAGATGTATTTCTTAGTGTTGGACGAACATCCACTCCTCAGCAAGAAGAATTTGTAGCTGCTATTGAGCAATATCTCAGAATTAATGATCTTTTCCCAAAGACAGTAGGACGTTCTGCTTTTTCATCTCAGCAACCTTTGAAATTTATCAAGAAATTAATGAAAAAATGTGCGGGAACAGTAATCATAGCGTTCGAACGTATTCAGATTGAACATGGTATTGAGCTTAGAGGAAGTCCACAAAAAAAAGAAATCACAAATGCAGCCATTCCGACCGTTTGGAATCAAATTGAAGCTGCAATGGCCTATGTTCATAAGCATCCCCTTTTGGTAATTGTCCAAGAGGGATTAAGAAGTGAAGGACTTCTTGAGACTGGTTACGATTGGTATGTACAGTGGGTTACTCTAGAGCTTGATGCCCTTAATAGACCAGAATTTATTGGAGTTTTTGCAGACTGGAAAAAGCGTGTTGAAAAATTTTACCAAAAGAAGTTAAAGGGACATAAACGGAAATAAAACTATATAACTAGATGAGAAAATATTTGAGGGTAGCGCTTGACTTTTAGGTTTTAGATTTTAAAAAAAACTCTGTGCTCTCTGTGTCTTTGTGTGAGAACTGTTTTTACCAGCTTCTCTTTCTCAAATTAAAAAACAACACCGAAAAAGCGACTATCAACATCCCGATAACCGATAACAAAGTCGGCGAATCGTTTTTCAGGAAAATCCAGCTAATGATTGCTCCGAAAACCGGCAAAATAAACTTCCACATGTTTAATTCTGAAACTTTCACTCTTTCTTGTTTTATTAAATAGAACCAGATTGAGAAACCTGCCGCCGATATGAATGAAAGCCATAACAGGGCAAAAACAAACTGTTTGGTAATTGCGATTTGCGGATGACCTTCTACCATAAATGAAAGCAATAAAAGCATAAATCCTCCCACTGCCATCTGAGCGGAATTTAAAGTAATAGGTTCTACATCGCTTTTGTCCGCCGACACAATTACATTACCAATTGCGCTTGCCAACGAAGCTCCCAGCAGAATAAATATACCTCCCGATTCTTTAAAGGAAGTACTTATGATAAATTGTCTCTCAATTGAAATCAATATTACACCAAAGATCCCCGAGAAAATGTAAATCGCTTTACGAAGAGATAATTTGTCATCTTTAAGAATTATGTGCGCAGCGATTGCGGTTATAAGAGGTGACGAACCTGTAACTATTGCACCTATAGAACCCGGCACTAAAGTCATTCCCCAGAAAAACAAGGAATACAAAAGAAAAGTCTGGAAAAGACTTACCTTAATTATTGGTTTTAGGTTAGAACGTATCGAATTAAAATAATTCTTGAGTCCGCCGCAAAAGGGCAGTAATAATAGCCCCGCCAGAATGAAACGTATTCCCGCAAAAAGCATAGGAGTACAATATACAAGACCAATCTTAATAACCGCAAAAGCCGTAGACCATAGAAGATTGGTAAGTATTGCAAGGAAAATAATTTTGGGGTTCTTTAAATCAATCATAAGCCTCAGGAGAGTATATTTTTAATATTCGTATGTCAAGCCTTTCTCTTACGAAAAACAAGGCTCTATATATTACATGCTAATTTTTATACTGTTCTGGTGAAAAAAAATGGGAATTACAATACTATTTTTTCTTTTTCTTGGGCTTCTTTTCTTTGGGCTTCTTTTCTTTGGGCTTTTCTTCTTCCTCTTCTTCTTCTCCTCCTTCTATCTTTCCCCCACTTCCAAGGTCATCTGATAACGCAACAAGTTCAAGGTCATAAGAACTTACCTGCCATTCATCCATTTTTTCATCCCCATCTATATCGTTACCTCTTCCGATGGAAGCTATACCATGAGCATAAAAGTAGTGCTCTTCTCCATTATTTACCCAATAAATTCTGTAGTCATAATTTCTGTTATCAGGAAAAACGAATGGCAAATCGGACAAATTAACTCCCTCGGGAGACATGCTACCGTTGTGGTAAATTTCAAAGGTATAGCTGCTTACCCCAGGTTTACCCGGTGCGTAATAATCGTTCTCTACGAAAAAAAGCTCTTCATATTGAGCAATCAGCCTTAAAGTGTTTTTCATTTTTTCCTGCTGGGTACGCGCCATGACTGTCCTGTAACTCGGTATTGCCATACTTGCAAGCACGCCGATTGTTACAATCACGGACATTAATTCTATTATTGTAAATGCTTTCTTACTGTTTTTCATTTTTCAAGGGTATATTGTTTTTAATCCGGAAAGTTCTATTACCCCTTTAGCAGAAAGAACCGGTTCCATAGTTTTACCTTTAGAATTTTTACTAAAAAGAATAAAACCTAAGTCTTTTCTTGTGTCATATATAATATTTTCATCCGTAATTTCAGGCTCAACAAATTCCGGAGTCAAGAGCGACAGGGCAATGGGAAACTTACCGTATTTTACTTTATAATTCATCAGTAATTCCTTTATAAAAAATATTCTTGTAGCAATAGTTCTGGCTTCTTGAACGCCTTCTTTTTTTTCGGGCATCCTGGCAGGTCCTGACCCACCCCTTGTATCTGACAGTATTAAAATCTCAGCTATTATTAATATTATACCAAACCCAAGGGCTATAATATATTTTCTGTTTTGTGTTTTTACGGGCTCAATATCTAATATATCCGGTTCTGTATCGTCTATAGCTTCCTCCAAATGTTTTATATAACAAATTCCGCAGAAAATTTCATCCGTTTCTTCGTCTTTATAAACAGAATCTTTCTTCTCTATCGTCTTTCCACATTCACTACACTTAGACATATCTATTATAATTATAATTCTTTGCATACGCAAGTCAAGAGTTTTTTTTACGGAACAGTGTTTATAGATTATATTCACCGTCAAACTTGACATTTTAATATTTTCTTATATATAGAAGAATAGGAAAACTAAATGAAAAGATTCTCAAAAGAAAAGATTTTAGAATCAATCTCAATCATTATCGCTTTTGTGGCACTTGGGATTTCGATTAAAGTCGCTATTTATAATAAAACTTCGAAAGCAATAATAAATAAACCGGAATTAGTCGTTAGATTGGTCAAATTTGAAAATACCGAAACTTTTTTAAAATGTTCACGAAACGGACAGAGTATCTCATTCGAATATAATCTTCAAATAAGTAATAAAGGTGCTATCGCCGCAAAAAACGTAATTTTCCCAGACAAACCCTACCTCCCTGAGTTCGAAAAAGAAAAAATAACGTATAACGAACACCAATCTATTACTATCGAACAGGGAGAAACCGTTTTTGCCGTTTCCGGCTTCACAATACAATTCGCATCAAAGAGAAAAGCTATAAAAATGATGGAACTGATAGAGGATACTTCCTGGCCAGGTGTTACTTTCACAGTAGAAGTAAAATACAAAAGCGATCTGGAACCCGACGTCCAATACATTAAAAAAGTAGGATTTCAAATATCTAAAGAAGAAGTATTATTGTTAATAAACGAATAAAACTCTTCAAAGCTGCCAGTTACCGAGTGCTATCTTTTAAATTATAATATAAGACCTTTTTAAGTTTAATATATTTTAAAAGCGCATTCCCGCCGTAATTGTAAATGTAGGAACCACTTTAGATGCATTACCATATTCCCCAAAAGTTAATATAACAGGTACTTCAAATCGAATATCTGCACCATTTGAGAAGGACATTCCTCCTCCAAGATTAAAAACGCTTCCCGCGCCAGTTCCGCCTGCATCCTGTCTGCTGCCACCGTCTGGAAGAAGTTCTCCTAAACTCCCATCTGTCGGACTCCACTCTTCCCAAGATACATTCATTACACCAAGACCAAACCCTCCAATTAGAAACATTCCGGGTGTACCAAGTTTATAGCCTAAAAGGTAATTTGCCATCATACCAAATACTACTATATTGCTTGTCTCGGTATATTCGTGATACCCGTTATCATCTGTTTCAGACCAATGGCTGTAGAATAGTAACACCCCCAACTCTAATGGGTTTTCCCCCACATCAAGCATATAATTAACGCCACCGCCAAATGCGAGTCCTAAATTAATATCAGTACCTATACCCCCACGAACACCTATCTTGGGAACCTCAGAAGAAAATATTGCTATAGGACAGACAAACACAATAAATACAAGGCAAACAAATAAATAATTCCGAACTCTCATAAAACACCTCCTTTTATAGAAATTGTTTCCAGATATACTTTAATTAGAGTAAATTCATTTGTCAAGTAAATTCTTCGAA
>CAYYUB010000082.1:0-6537 GCA_964474855.1 uncultured bacterium | reverse complement strand
TATGCGTAGGGTTTGACCTTGAAATGTGAGATGATTTAGAAAGCAGTCAGAATCCCGACCCACCACCAAACATTTTAAAAATTCAAGGGGATACAACTTTCAATTCAAAAAGAAGAAAAAGAGAGTCTAGTCTTTAGTCACCGGTCGATAGTCCTTAGTCCCCTACCACCCACCTAAAAAAGAAAAATCAAAAACAAAAATAGTTTTAGAAAACTTAAAAGATTTTTCAAAAAAGATTGGCGAAATCGCATTTAAAAACTCAAAGAAAAAAATACGATTAACCGCTTCATGCAATTAAATCAAAAGGACTAAAACAGTCTTGCGCCTACCGATAACCTAAAGGCATCATAAACGCCTTCATCCGAACCAAAATCTAAAAAGATACCCGATTCAGCGAAAACAGAAAACTTATCATTTAGACCATACTCGATCCCACAACCTATCTTACCTTCTAAAAAAGTACCTTCAGTAGAAAGGATAATCGGATCGAACCAGAGGGTACCATAAGGAGTAATTTTACCTCTCGGGAAATATATCATAAGATTAAACAAGCCGTCATGAGGACTAGTTACCCCAACAGAAAAAAGATGATCTACTTCAACTTCATCATCCCATATAAAAATCCTACCTAAATGAACTCTCAAACCTACTCTCTCATTAAAATTAAGTATTAGATTCGGGCCTAAAGCATAGTAATTCCTATATGCATTACGATAAACAGAAGCCCTCGCCTCTAAATCGATTCCCTTCCGCGCTAATGCCGTATACGAAAAAAACACCACCACCAAAACTACAAATAATCTTTTATAACACTTTATTAACAACATTTTACAAATCTACTTTTTTTAATTTTTAAATACAAAAACCCTCAAATCTATCAATTAAACCAATTAACTCTCCGTCCTTATAAAGGCAAAGTACTTTATTTTATAAAGTATAGACATATTTTTAAATTTATCAAGGGGGAAAATTAAAAACCGAAACCGGTTCGAACTTTGTTTTAAAAAATAGGCAATTAACTTTTTCGCATAGAAGTCCTTTTGATTTTATTTCTTCTTTTTCTTCAAAATCTTTAAATTCTTCTCTTTACAACAATTATTTTAAAAATGATTCTTCTTTTTTGGGAGGGGCGGTCGGGTCTTTTTCCCTGGGGAGAAAGGGAAAGACGTGTTTATACCCTGCGGCTTTCCCCGCAGGTTGTGTCCTGTGCCCGGTTGTCATCGGTCTCGGAAACCGCTAGAAGAGTGTGTAAATAAACGGTGCCAATGCTGATCCTTCCGTAAATACAATCAGGATGCCGAGCAATAAAAGAAAGAAGACAATCAGTGCAAGAATCCTCTTTCTCCGGACGCGTAAAAACCCCAAAAACTCAATCAATATGGACATTTTAGACATGTAATAACCATCCTTTGCTATTGTTATGTTGGGTATGCATATGTAAAAACTCCTCTTGTTAATACTGGTTTTTAAAATATTGTTTCGAAGCGGTTCGTTCCCGGTGAGTCTTCCAGTAAGTAGTTTCGTCCGCCCCGAGTCCCATCTGCAGATACCGTTTTCCCACCAGGCGCGAGAGCAGACCGATCGGGGTGAATACCAGGAAGAAAAGCGCCGAGAGGATCACCCGGGTCATTACCCATCCTAAAGCGAATCCGATGTAGCTGAACAGAATGAACAGTGGTTTCAAGATCACTGGAAAAAGCAATCCTGATACAAATACGATACCGGCGGGCAGGTAAGCCAGAAGAAACAGGGAGCTTCCCGTTATCCATTGGATGGTCCCGAGGATCACCAGAATGATTGAGAGTCCAATCCCGAATTTCCGCCATTCCGTGCGGTCTTTGAATTTCGATGTATCCATGGCTGCTGACTCCTTCCCGGTGGATCGATCCGGTGCGAACTCGTCTTTCCAGGAGATCCCCACAATGGTGTCCGGCTGTTCTGCTTTGTGCAGGAGATAGCTTCCCAGGACCAGATAGTCCATCTCGGTTCGCATAAAACACTTATATGCGTCCAGGGGAGTGCAGACAATGGGTTCTCCCCTAACGTTGAAAGACGTATTTACAAGAACGGGGCAGCCGGTCTGCGCCGCAAATTCCGTCAACAGGGCATGGTATCTTACATTGGTTTCCCGGTCAACTGTTTGGAGGCGTGCGGAGTAGTCAACATGCGTTACTGCCGGGATTTCTGACCGTACGACATTCAGTTTGTCTATCCCGAACAATTGCTGCTCTTCCTGGCTCACCGCACGGCGTTTGTCCTCGGCAACCTCGGCGACAAAAAGCATATATGGACTGGGGCGGTCAAACTGGAAGTATTTCGTCACGGCTTCTAATAGTACAGATGGTGCGAACGGTCGGAACGATTCACGAAATTTAATCTTTAAATTCATCTTCTTCTGCATTTCCGGAGAACGCGGGTCTCCAAGGATACTCCGTGCCCCCAATGCGCGCGGACCGAATTCCATCCGCCCCTGGAACCATCCGACTACGTTTCCTTCTGCCAGCAATGCCGCTGTCTGTGTTATTATTTCGGCATCTGACAACAGGTGAAAGGGGATATGGTGGCGATCCAGAAATCCCCGGATCTCCGAATCACTGAATTGGGGACCGAGATAGGAACCTTGCTGGGTATCATGCCCGTGCTCGACTACGCGCGAATTCCCAAGATATTCATACCAGACCGAAAGCGCAGCACCCAGTGCGCCGCCGGCATCCCCAGCGGCCGGCTGGATCCAGATATCGTCATAATGGGTATTCCGCAGTAATTTTCCGTTCGCTACAGAATTCAATGCCACTCCACCTGCCAGCACTAAATAGTCGGCTCCTGTTTCCGCCTTCGCATGACAGCTCATCCGTTCCAAAATGAGTTCGGTCACTTCCTGCACCGATCGCGCCAGATCCATTTCTTTTTGGGAAATCCGGCTTTCCGGTTTGCGCGGAGGGCCATCGAACAGGCGGTGAAATTTCCGATTCGTCATCGTAAGCCCCACCGGAAAGCTGAAATAGTCCAGGTTGAGCCGGAACGATCCATCTTGCTTTACATCAATAAGGTTATCCAGAATAGTTTGGACATACTTTGGCTCCCCATACGGCGCCAGCCCCATCACTTTGTATTCTCCTGAATTTACCCGGAAACCCGTGTAGTAGGTGAATGCGGAATACAGCATACCAAGGGAATGGGGAAATTGAAGCTCCTGCAAGAGTGTGACGGAATTTCCGGTTCCGAAACCAATGCTCGTGGTGGTCCATTCACCGACTCCGTCCGTGGTAACAATGGCGGCATCGTGGAAGGGAGATGGGAAAAATGCCGAGGCTGCGTGGGACCGATGATGTTCGGGAAAGAGGATTTCACCGGCGAAGCCGGGGAGCGCTTCCAGAATCAGGCTTTTAATCCAGATCTTCTGCTTGATCCAGACGGGCATGGCTTTAATAAAAGAACGAATTCCTCTCGGAGCATAGTGCAAATACGATTCGAGAATCCGTTCAAATTTTGGGAACGGTTTGTCGTAAAACGCGACATACCCTAAATCCGATGGCGAGATCTTACCCTCCCGCAAACAGTAATTTATGGCATGGTTCGGGAATCGATAATCGTGTTTGATGCGGGTAAACCGCTCCTCCTGTGCCGCGGCGATAAGAGCACCATCCCGGGTTAAGGCAGCAGCGCTGTCGTGATAAAATGCTGAGATACCCAGGATATACATAGGTTCACTCAATCCGAATTCACTTTGTCCAGCAAGCCCGAGGGATCAGGATGGTCTGGTCTTATTTGCTTTAGCTTGTTTAAATACCGGACCGCTTCTCTTTTCTGATCCAGATAATAGCTTGCCGCGGCCAGGTTGTAGTATAAATCCGCATCCTTCAATCCCATGGCCTCGGCCTTTTGCAAATAGGGCAGCGCTCTATGAAATTTCTTCCGTAGAAGCAATATCTGGCCAATCCACTTATTTGCGAACGCCGTCTCCTCTAGATACATCGATTGGGTTAACAACACGAACGCAGTGCGGAAGTTCCGCTCATTTAAAAATACAGTGGAGGCAGAATTGTATTGTTGTGCCAGGCGTCGCGTCTCTACTGAGACATGATACCGGAAGGGCCGGAGCGATCCGTCTTCCCGGGAGTGCAGTTTTTCCAAGACCTCGCGGAACCTATCAAATTGTCCGGAGGCAATATACGCATGCGCAAGGGTGTTCTGGAATTCCTGATCCTCTGTCAGTGCGGGATCCGCTTTTGCGAAATAGGACAAGGCTTTGTTAACATTCCCTTGCTGTAGATACAGGCGTGAAAGCCACTTGAGAGCAAAGTCGTTTTTCCTTATCCGCAGTGATTCTTCCAAGATTGAAAGGGCTTCCTCCTCCTGATTCAACTTGAGCAGCATCTCTGCAGCACCTTCGTAGAACATGACCTCGTGGGGTATTGTATAAATAAGCGCTCTGTATTCTCGGTAGGCCTTCCGGTATGCTTTGCGGTTCCGGTAGTAGTTTGCCAGGTCCAGGTGTCCCATCTCAACACCGATTTCTTTATCAACCAATACTTTCAGTGCCACTGAATCCACCTTATTTTTCGGGATGTAGGTTTCAAGACTCGTATTTTGGAACTCTTTCGGCTGGAACGGCCATCCGCCCTTGAGCCAGCGGATACTCAGATTGCCGTATACCGTGTCCAGGGGGGTTATCCCCCAATCTCTCTTGTACACATCAACACTTTGTATGTGGCTTGAATCCCACTTCGAGCCGATATATCCTTCTGCCCGCAGCGTTCGATAAAACACGTCTGCCATAAGAAAATAGCCGTCCACATTCGGATGAAGGTGCTCAAGAATTAGCTGATTTCTAATGAGACCATTGGACGAGTTTTCTTCAAAGATCCGTTTCATGGGCACTACAGGGATTTTGTACCTGGAAGCCGCCTCATTGATGATCGTATTGAATTCCTCGGTCGCCCGAAATCGCAGGGCATCCAGATCCTTCGCCCGGAGATACAGTTGTCTGGCTTTTTTATAATCACCCCGGGCCTCCAGTTGTTGCGCCTGCTCATACACTTGCTTTGCCGGAGGAAAGGTATCTGATTGCGCCGAGCGAAATGGGGGTTGACCCCCCACATTGCTGACCAACTCACTCAGAACGACCGATACGTTCGCTTGATCCGCCTGCTGCAGGATCTCCTCCAGGTTACTTCGAAATTGTTCCTTCCCCCGTTCGTATAATTCGCTCCCCAGGGGAATGACCTGCTCAGAGACAATCCGCTCCATTAAAGTCGCCGTCGGATCCTCTTGATTACCCGCATGATTTCGTTGAAATATTCCCCTCACCCGACTGATGAGTGCCCTCAGCAGACGGAACAACCGCAGGTGCTCCATTTTCAGATAGGTTTTGATAAGCCACCTGCTCTGCCCGAGCGACTCCAACGAGCCCACTCCAAGTGCTCCATAGAATTCATTATGTCCCGCATAGATGAGTATGAGATCAGGCTCGTATTCAAGGATTTCATCCATGAAGTCAAGCATGGTGTAGCTGTTCACCGCCGCCATGGCTGTGTTCACCACCTCAATGCGTTTCTCCGGAAACGTATCCTGGAGTCTGCGCCAGAGAATCCGGGAGAACATCAGGTTATTGCCGTATGGGAATCCGGCAGCAGTCGATCCTCCGAGGACGAAAATCCTATACCCGTTCTCCGGTTTTTCCTTCAGGAACAAATCCTTCGGGGGGGACGGGATAGTGAACTGTCGATAGAAATAGCGTTTCCCGATATCCGGATTACAACGGTAGTAATCCGAGACCTCCTTTGGCGCAAGGACGAACAGGCGCAAATCCCCCCCGTAATTGCCAAGCCGAAGAACCCCTTCCGCAAGCAGCAGAACACCTAACGTGATCAGAAACAGCAACAGGTTAAACAGGATACGTTTTCCACGACTGATTTCGGGAGAGGAGCCCGGCGCGTTAATATATTCCCGCATCAGCTAATTTCCTTTTGATAATCTTCCAGTCCATCATAATAGGTATCATTTGAGCTAAATTCTATTTCACCTTATTTCTTTTCCATTTAATAACCACCCAATATCCCAGGACGGGGTAATATAAATTGAAAATTCTTTTACATATAACTTCATATCTTCACTCCTCCGCTAACTTTCACTAATACACAAATAGACATTTGACCTCCTGAATTAATTATAGATATTTAAATATTGAAGTCAAGGGTGAAGAATTACTATATATTTTTAAATTAAATTTCGAGATTGAATTCAGAACCCGGTTCGATTTTTCTTTAGAAAAACGCCGCCGACCTCGGCGACTTTGTTTTGCAAAATAGGTAATATAACAAAGGGACTAAGGGTTCAAGGAACCAGGAGGTCAAGGTAGCCACCCTTCACCCATTTTGATTTTATTTCTTTACCTAAATCCTATACTATAAACTAATCGACCTCTTAACAAATTTACAAATCGACCGGACAGGTATTCGAATTCCATCCGGCAAGACCGCCAAGAGCAACCTTTAAATTATTCCAGCCCTCTTTTTTAAGAAGACTTGCTGCCAT
>CAYYUB010000081.1:0-6621 GCA_964474855.1 uncultured bacterium | reverse complement strand
AAAAGTAGGGAGCAGTGAGGATATAGGGTATAGGGAATAGTCTAATTGAAAATTGCAAATTGAAAATTAGAAATTGAAAATTGTCTACTAATCCGTGTTTATCTGTGTTAATCTGTGGCTAATTATTTGGTGTTTTGGGGAGTAATTTTCTCTCTTGCCATAATAATATTCATTATTATAATAAGACGGTAAAGTAGCCTATTGGATTATTTCTGATTACAATTATAGAAAAGAAAGAGGTTTTGAGAATATGAATTTTGATAGGAAAACAGTTATTTCTTTTGCGTCTGTTTTTAGTGTTTTATTAGGGGTCTATTTGTATACCATAGCTCCTACGGTTTCCCTGTGGGATTGTGGTGAATTTATAGCCTGTTCCCACATATTAGGAGTGCCTCATCCTCCGGGTACGCCTTTATATATATTGCTTGGCAGAATCTTTGATATTCTTTTTCCTTTCAAGGAAGTAGCAAAGAGAGTGAATTTTCTTTCTGCATTGTCTGGAGCTTTAGCGGGGGCTGTTCTATATCTAATGATTTTAAAAGTTTTAAGCAGGTTTAAAGACAATAGAGATAAAAAGCATTTATTAGGGACTCATCTTATAGCACTTTTTTCTTCTATTGGAGCCGGGCTTTGTTTTAGTGTGTGGGATTCTTCTGTAGAGGCAGAGGTGTATGCTTTGTCTACATTAATACTAATGGTAGGATTATGGTTGGTCTTACAATGGGATGAGCATAGACAGGAAAAAGGAGACAATAATTATTTGCTTTTATTGGCATATTTATTGTTTTTATCAATTGGTGTTCATTTAATACCTTTGTTAATTGTTCCCGGGATTTTAGTATTTTTGATTTTAATTGACTGGAAAGTTTTAAAGGACTCTAGATTTATAGCAATAGTATTAATTTTGGCGTTTATAGGAATTTCAACGTATTTCGTTCTGATGGTAAGAGCTCACGCAAATCCCTATATTAATGAAGCGGATCCGACTACATTTTCGAAATTGTGGGATGTGTTTTCTAGAAAACAGTATGGGGAAATGGATTTATTACCCAGGCATACTTCGTGGGAAACGGGTTATGGTCAGATCCGTGCTTTCATAGAACAACTTAAAATCTTCTTTAAATATTTTTCATGGCAGTTTTTCCCGTATCCCAGAACCGATACCGGTGCATTGCTTCGTTATGTGTCTTTGTTCGGAACCTATATTTACGTTTTGATAGGTGTTTGGGGTATGTGGGTACATTTTAAGCAAGATAGGAAATCTTTCTGGTTATTTTTCATCCTTTATATACTTTTGACTTTCGGTTTGGTTTTTTATCTTAATCATGAATTTTCTATTTCGGACCCCAATCCCGCTCACCAGCCGCGTGAACCGAGAGAAAGAGACTACTTCTGGGGTGCCGGTTTTTTCCTTTTTATGTTTTATGTGTCTATTGGATTGTACTGGGTATGGAATTACCTAAGGCTAAAGATGCCCCGTTATGCTTTAGGGGGTTTAGTACTTTCGGGTATTATGGGTTTTATTCCTTTATTTAGTAATATCAAATCTCACGCAAATAGGAGAGGTAACTGGATTGCCCATGATTACGCTCGTGCTTTGCTGGTTAGCCCTGACGAGAATTCGATTCTCTTTACGTATGGGGACAATGATACCTTTCCGGTTTGGTTTCTCCAGGGAGTGAAGGGTTTTAGAACGTTTGATGCTGCTAAAAAGAAAGGGGTTAGGTTGGCTAATTTTTCCCTTATGAATACAAATTGGTATGTTAAACAACTTATATGGTCCGATATACCTATAGATTTGGCTTCGCCTTTTAAGCGAACGATATTTGGTGCCGAGTATGTTCGCAGGAAGAGATCGGGAAGAATAAATGATAGTTTCGAAGAATGGATAGTGGATACTATACCTCCCGCTATGAAACTTTCTGATGGTAGAATACTCGAGTTGAAAGATATGGCTGTCAAGTCTATAATTTTGTCATCGCTTGGTAAAGAAACAACTTTTGATGATTTAACTATGAAATTGGATTTATTTGTTGAAAAGTATATAAACAATGAGGATTTCGATCCCTCGATCAATATTTATTTTTCTTTTCCCCTGCCCCGAGATTATCGTAATGTGTTTAGCGATCATTTGTTGAGGGAGGGATTGGCGTATAAACTTGTAAAAGATAAAGTTAATCTTAAGAGTAACAGAAAAAAAACGTGGGATTTATTTAGTAATCAATTCTCATATAGTTATTACGATAATTTCTGGATGTGTATAGGTAGCGAAGCTCAAGTTAGCTCTTTAGTAAATTTTGCCTTTTCGTTGTTTTCTTTTAATGACGAGGTTTTTCGTGATATTTATCCTTTTTTGGATCAGGGAACAATTTCAGAACCTCTGCGTGATACACTAGTGATGCTTGAATCGCTTCTTCGGAAAGTTATAATATACACTGAAGAGGAAAGAGTTTTTCTTGGCATAGCCCCTAATTTAATAGGAAATCAAAAGTTAATTTATCAGAAATTGAAGAATTATGACGAGGGCCTTCAATTCGTAAATACTTTTCTTAGGATAAAAGATGTTCCAAGGCTTCGTTTACTTAGGGGAGAATTGCTAACAATGAAGGCAAAAGATGCCGGGAATTCCGAAGAAGCAAAAAATATATTGTCTATGGCAGAGGAAGATTTCAACAAATTACCTTCCTCAAAAAAATGGAAACCATTTGCTTATAAAGGTCTTATAGAAGTATATGTCCTTTCCGGAGAAGAAGAGAAGTTTGAAAACATAATAGATGAGTTGGTGAAGGATGAAAGATTGTTTACCAGTATTTTCATTCTTTTAGAAAGAGAAGATGTAGAATGCGCGATCGAGCTGATAAAAAGGATAAAGAGAAGATTCCCCGCCGATAAACATCTCGATGAAGTCCTGGATAGTTTGGAAGTGAGAAGATAGGGAAAGAATTCAGAAGCCAGGAGCCAGAAGTCAGAATCCCATCCCACAACCAAAAAAATATTCTCACATAGAGACACGGAGAACACAGAGAAAAAAATATATTTGTGTTGTTTAACGCCCAACCCGCCCCCTGAATTAGCCACTGATTAACACGGATAAACACTGATTTACCCCACCACAGCCCAATTTTTGTTTGTTCTTTTAAGCCAACAGCTAAAGGCGAAGGGCCAAAACCTTAGTTTGACAACAAATTGCACGAATTACACGAATAGAGAAAAAGTTTATTTTGTTTTAAATAAAAACTAATATCTCACACAGAGACACTAAGACACAGAGATTTTATTTGTTGGTCTAGAGAAGTTCAAAAAACAAAACCAGGCCCCTTTATGCTCGTTTTTCAATTGTTGTGCTATTGATTCAAAAATCAAAGCCAACTCCTAGAATCTATTTGGTTATAAGATTTACTGGTATGCTTCCGAAATATTTTGGTGCTCTTTCCTTGAATAATTTTAATAGATCTGGGTTACTCTTTATTTCGTTTATAAAACCAAATACGCCTTCTTGAAAAGATTCGTATAAAACCTCAATAGATAAAACTACTATAGTGTTTGGGTGTTTAAGATCCATTATTTTTTGAAGTTTATCTGGGTTTGCATCCCCCCAAGTGTAAAAAATTTGTTTTGAGGTACCTTCCCGGGTTAACTTAAATTCATATGTAAAAGAATGAAGAATCGAACATCTTGCAGCATACAGATCAATTGCCTTGCAATTAAGGTTCTTTTCAGGATGTATGAATTTCTCAGTCCAGTCAATAAAATTCTTACGAGTTACCACATCGCTTTGTTCTGGACGATATAACCAAGCCATTGCATCAATGCCAGAGTAAATAAGTGTTAAACTAGGTATATAAAATTTCTTTTCTAAACAAAAACCAATAGTTACAAATAATTGCATCATTTGTTTGTCAAATAGATCTTCAAGTGATACAGTAATTTTTTTATTATTATTCATTTGTAGTTTTCAATATTTGAAAACCTTTATTCAGCTAACATTAATATATCACCCAAAAGTAAATAGGTATAAATAATATAACGCTCAGCTTCTTCTTTATCATTGATTTCGCTATGAGTACCTTTACAACTAGCTTCATTTATAGCATCTAATCTATCACCTAAGAATTTCAAATGAGAACCAACAATCTGACAATATTTTTTACTGGAAGCGTTTTCTTCTACATATAGAACAAGTCTATTTATATAGTTTTCAGGTCCAACTGAAATTTCTTTATCTCCTTTTACAATTTTTTCCTTCCCGTTTGGGTTGGGAGGATAAAGCCTATCTGCAACTATTTTTAAAATTCTTCTGCAGGTGTTTACAGCATTTGCCCAATGTTCTGGATTTTTGGAATTTAAATTTTCTTGTATTGCATCTAATTTAGGAGTTACAGTTGGCATTTTTCGAGCTATAAGAGAATCTGTTTTTTCTCTATATCGTTCAAATATTGTTTGGGCCCCTAATCCAAATTCCAATTGCATATAAATTTTATTAACTTCGTTATGAATGTAATTTTTAATGGCTCGTAGTTGTTTTTTGTTTCTTGTAATATTATTTGTTAGAGAAGTTCTTCGGAAACCCGAAAAATCTATTTCTTGACCACTAATGTTAACGGTATTTGGCATAGGATGATTTAATTCTTTTTCTGAAATATATATATGACTTTCTAATTCAGTTACGTTCGGACCTATTTTACTAAACTCAGTATCATTTATAGCTAGATTTAAAAGTTCTAAAAATCTTTTGTATTTAAGAAGTATCTGATTAACTCTCAATTCATCATTTTCAATGCCTTTGATAATTTCTTTTGCTAGTATTAAGGCTTCTTTAGTTTTACTTTTACTCATAATTCTAATATTCTTTTTGGAACAATAAAGTGGAAAGCGGTTAGATTTTGGGGTTTGGGTTTTTTACTTATATAGCATAATGTTTCCATAATTATAGTGTACTTTAAATTTAAGAAATCATTCTCATAAGTCAAGGGGCGCTGTTGGATGCTACGCATCAGTAAATTGGTTGATTGGGTAATTGGTTGATTTATAAACAAACAAAATAGATGGGTTGTGTGATGGGGCTTTGTGTCTCTGTGGCTTTGTGTGAGAATTTTTTTTGGTTGGGGGGTGGGATTCTGACTTCTAGTTCCTGGCTTCTTTCTTCCTTGCGGGTCATCTTTGGTGATATTCCTTATAATAATTCTCCCTCCAGTGGCTGACGAATGCTGCTGTGGGAACTTTGTTTTCTTCGATATAATTCTTTAGTGATTCCACGAACTTTTCCATCTTTTCTCTGTCCTTTAAATACTCGTAGCTCTCAGGAAATTTTTCTTTTAAAATTTCCCTAAAATTTTCTCCTCCAAGACGGGTATTCAGAACTTCAATTAGATAATAATTTACGATTCCTTTGGTTTTTCTTAAGACTTCTCTTACTTCTGTAAGCTTTGGAATGACGGGACTGATAAAACAGAAGGTGTTTATTCCTTCTCTATTTAATTTCTTAAGTGCTTTAATCCTTTTCTCGTTTGAAGATGCATGTGGTTCGAGAATCTTCCTCACCTTTTCCGAAAAACAGTTTACGGTCAACCCTACGCTTAGGTTTTTAAATTTTTTGAGGATATCGATATCTCTTAAAACCAAATCGGACTTGGTAAGAATTGAGAGTTTAGTGTTTTTGTCCATATTCTCAAGAACCTTTCTGGTGAGTTGAATCTCTTTTTCAAGGGGTTGATACGGGTCGGAAACCGAGCTCATTGATACCTCTCCATTCACCCTCTTTCTCGCGAGCTCCGGGGCGTTTGTCTTTACTTCAATCCATGTTCCCCATTTTCCGTACTCTTTCCATTTGCTCATATACCGGGCATAACAGTAAGCGCATCTATGTTCACACCCTACGTACTGGTTAATTGTATATTCTATGCCGGGAAGTTTTGTCCTTGTGTATATTGATTTTGCTTCTCTCTCGATAATTTTCATAGTTAAAATATAAAGTTTTTTTTCTTTTACTCAAGTGGCATATAGCACGGCAAAGCCGCTAAAATGTAAAAATGCATATCAAAATGGAAAATGATAAATCAAAGTTCAAAAAGTTATTTCACCGCAGAGGCACAGAGTACGCAGAGCCCCACACCATACACTATTTATTTTATTGTTTTTACAAAAATAAAATATAGATGGGGTTGGGAAAGACGTGGTTATCCGTGAAAATCAGTGGCTAATTAAAAAGTTATTTGTGAAATTTGTGCAATTTGTTGTTAAAAAATAGGCTGCGGGTTGGGGGAAAACACTAAACGTAAACGATATATTATAGTATTAGGTAGAGTAGTTGTTAGTAAGAGATTTAAAGTCTACAGTAAATATCCGGTCTGTTTTAATTTTCTTCTATCTTTTCCTGTTCGGCGGTCTTTCCTTTTTCTGCGTTCAGTGCCGTTATAGTTTGAATCGGAATTTTTTCTCCGGTTTTTTCCTGTTCTCCTTTCCTTACCGCTTCTTCGATCGGCTCCCGTAAATCCGGGAGCGAAGATCATCTTTTTGTTTTTCTGCAGTTCTTTTTCTTCCATGTTACCTCCAATTAAAATTATGCAGATTGAATTTTATTTATTACGGAATATTAACAAAAGATCTGGAAAGTCAACCCCC
>CAYYUB010000080.1:0-6627 GCA_964474855.1 uncultured bacterium | reverse complement strand
GTAGAGCTTTTTCTTTTTAAGAAATTAAAATTTCTAACTATACTTACTCAAACATGTACCTGTTAAATATAGTTTCGAGGAGTTCCTGTCTCCCGGACTTTTTAGCGGGTTCTCCTTTTGAAAGCGCATGTTTTTCAAGAGATTCAAATTTTTCTTTTCCTGAAACAATCGACTTTCCTATACCTTTGGAATAGCTTGCGTATCTTTCTTTTTTAAATTTTTCGATTTCTCCGCCCTTAATAAGACTATTGGCTACCTTGTAAGCTTTAGCAAAAGAATCCATACCCGAAACATGAGCGTATACAAGGTCCTCTACTTCAAAGGAACCTCTTCGGACCTTCGCGTCGAAATTCAATCCGCCTTTTCCAAGGCCTCCGTTTTTAATAACTTCATACATAGCCAGGGTTGTCCAGTATATATTGCTTGGGAATTGATCCGTATCCCACCCCAGAAGAAGGTCCCCCTGATTGGCATCAATACTGCCCAAAATACCGTTGACTCTTGCCAGTCTTAATTCATGATGGAATGTGTGTCTCGCTAAAGTCGCGTGATTTGCTTCGATGTTCATTTTAAATTTATCGATTAAGTTATAACCCTTTAAAAATCCGTACACTGTCGCAACGTCAAAATCATACTGATGTTTTGTCGGCTCATGTGGTTTGGGTTCTATAAGGAACTGTCCGTTAAATTTTATTTTCTTCGCGTAATCGCAAGCCATGTGAAGAAACCGAGCCAGATTATCCAATTCCATCTTCATGTCGGTATTCAGTAAAGTTTCATATCCTTCTCTTCCGCCCCAGAACACATAATCTTCCGCTTTAAGTTCCTTTGCCACTTCAAGAGCTTTCTTTACCTGAGCTGCGCCGTACGCAAAAACATTCGCATCCGGAGAAGTCGCTGCACCATGCATATATCTCGGGTTTGAGAAAAGATTTGCCGTAACCCAGAGTACTTTTGTATCGCTGGTTTTAAGATGCTGCTTTATATGCTCTACGATTATATCAAGATTTTTGTTTGTTTCCTTAAGTGTATCCCCCTCGGGAGCAACATCTCTGTCGTGGAAACAAAAATACGGAACGCCCAGAACATCAAATAGCTCAAAAGCCGCGTCCATTCTTGCTTTTGCTTTATCGATATCATCCGAAAATTTTTCCCATGGTCTGTCAACCGTTGCATCACCAAATGGATCGCTGCCTTCTCCTCTGAATGTATGCCAATATGCTACAGAAAACCTCAAATGGTCTTTCATTTTTTTGCCGTTTATTTTCTCATTAGGGTCGTAAAACTTAAATGCGAGATTATTCTTTGACTTCTTACCTTCGAATTTTATATTTTTTATGTCGCTCAAGTATTTTTTTGCCATATTATCTTCTCCTTTAAAGTTTAAAATGCTAATTTTCCATAACTGCACAACCGATTATATTCTCTTCCGTTGCTTCTTCACGTAAGAATTCGCCCGTTATTCTACCTTCTACCATTACAAGAATCCTATCACTCATTTTCATTATTTCCGGTAGCTCGGAAGATATAATAATAATACCTATTCCCTGAAAAGCAAGTCTGGAAATCAGCAAATGGATTTCAGCCTTTGCTCCTACATCTATTCCCCTTGTTGGCTCATCCAATATAAGCACTTTGGGATTTGAAGCAAGCCATTTCGCAAGTACAACTTTTTGTTGGTTTCCCCCCGATAGTCCCTTTACAAAAGAAAGAGGATCACCTGGATTGATTTTTAGCTTGTTTATATACTGATTCACTATCTCTCTTTCTTTTTTTCTATTAATAACCTTTAATTTAGAAATTCTTTCGAGTACAGGAAGAGTTATATTTTCTTTGATATTCATAAGAGGTATAAGCCCTTGTAGTTGCCTGTCTTCAGGTACAAGTCCTAATCCCTTATTTATAGCGCTCTGGGGAGATTCTATTAAAACTTTTTCACCATCTATGTATATTTCGCCCTTATCCAACCTATCAATTCCGAATATTGCTCTCATAGTTTCTGTTCTTCCCGCCCCTACAAGACCGTACAGACCAAGTGTTTCCCCCTCTTTAACCTCAAAACTAACATTGTCTATCAATCCTTCTTTAGTTAAATTCAAAACTTCAAATACTTTCTTTCCAATTTTCGTTTCCCTATCAGGAAACATTTCCAGATCTCGCCCTACCATCATTTGAGTTATTTTCTCCTCGGTTGCTTCTTTCACTTTCAAGCTACCTACCCTTTTCCCATCCCGAAGAATCACAATCCGGTCGCACATTTGAAAGACTTCATTTAATTTATGGGTTATAAAAACAAACGTTATTCCTTCTTTTTTAAGTTTATTTACAATCGAAAACAGTTTGTCTACCTCGTTATCCGTAAGAGGAGCTGTGGGTTCATCCATTATTATAAGCTTAGCATCAATTGACAGAGCCTTTGCAATTTCAACCATTTGTTTCTGAGCCACACCCAACTCACTAAGAGGAGTATTAGCTGAAAATTTTACGCCGAGTTTCGTAAGATACATCGAAGCAATTTCCTCCATTTCATCTCTATCGAGGATTCCTAAAATGCCACCCTTACGGGGTTCTCTCCCTAATAGGATATTTTCACAAACTGAAAGATTCGGAGAAAGATTAAAATGTTGATGGATAAAACTTATACCCATCTTTTGCGCTTTTAAGGGACTTCGTAATTCTATTTCCTTTCCCTCAAAGTATATTTTCCCGCTATCCTGCAGATAAAAACCTGTGGGAGCAGGATGAGGATTGAGAATTTCCATCAAGGTAGTTTTACCCGCTCCATTCTCACCCACAAGGGCAAGCACTTCACCTTTATAAACTTCAAGATCAACCTCATCCAGGGCTTTTACACCCGGAAAAGCTTTACTGATTTTCTCCATTCGGAGAAGAATTTCTTTATTCACAGTTTAAAAGTATGCTTAACGCCCCACTTATCCATAACTTTAAGGTACTCTTCAAGATTTTCCTTGCTCACTACATCTACACCGGTATCAATTATATAGTCTCCCTCTTCATTTTTAGGAAGGGAATCAAGAGTTTCTTTTACTCCATTTTTGCTCATATTATGAATAATTTTTACCCCCTCGTATCCCATCAAATACTGTTTTTGAGCGATTGTAGCATCAATTGCACCTTCATTTATCAAATATAAATGCTCATCCGTCACATCGAAAGAAACGATATGTACTTCACCTTTTTTACCTGCAGCCTTTACAGCTTTAGCAGCGGAAGGACCATTGAATGCGTAAACACCAAAAAAAGCGTTTAGATCAGGATTGTTAAGCAGTGCGGTTTCTGCAAGCTCTACAGCCTTTGATGTTTCTTCATTATCACACAGAATCGGCTTTACAATTACGATTTCCGGATACTCTTTAATTGCATCCTCAAATCCTCTCATCCGCTGCAGAGAATTCATAGCAGTAAGAGAACCGGTTGCAATGGCAATTTTCCCCTTACCATTAAGTATCTCTGCCATTTCTTTGCCCGCAGCCCTGCCTGCGGTATAGTTATCGGTACCAATATAACATATCCTTTCGGAATTGGGCGAATCGGTATCAATTGTAATGATAGGGATACCTTTTTTCATAGCCGAATTAATAGGCGAAACAAGCGCTTCAGGATCGGAAGGAGCAACAGCCATACCTTTAAATCCCATAGATATCCACGTTTCAACTGTTTCTATCTGCTGCGGAATATCTTCTTTCTGAGGCATAAAAACCGTAACCTTTACACCTAATTCCTTACCGGCATCCTCCGCGCCCTTCTTAACAACATTCCAGTAAGGACCGACACTCTTACCCAACACACCATAATGTATCTCTTCTTTTCCACATCCCCAAGAAAAGCCAAAGATGACAACAGTTATAACAAAAAGTAAAACCTTTAAAATCCTGTACATTTTAACCTCCTTTGCCTTTTGTTTTCTCACGTAAAACGTCAACGGTTACCGCTATTACAATTATCATGCCGAGAATTACCTGATGCCAGTATGAAGATACCTGCAGCAAAATCAGAGAATTCCATACCGCTGTTAGAATTCCCGCGCCGATTAAAGCGCCAACTATAGTTCCAACTCCCCCAAATAAGCTGGTTCCGCCTATAACTGAAGCTGCTATGGCATACATTTCATATGTAAATCCTACATTGGGATTACCCTGCCCCAGTCTTGAAGTAATTAATATACCTACGATTCCAGCCATCACTGCGGACAGGACATAAGTAAGAATTCTTGTATTGTCAACATTAATTCCAGAAAGTCTCGCCGCTTCGATGTTTCCTCCAACCGCATAAATATGACGTCCATATATCGTTCTACTAAGCAGAAAAATCGTAAAACCCGAAATAGTTGCAAGAATTATTACCGGAAAAGGTATGAATTTAAATAACATTCCATGCCAAATAAAAGAAAAAGACTCCGGAAGGTTTAAAACCGGTTGTCCTTTAGTTATTACGGTAGCAAGACCACGTCCAATAGCAAAAGTTCCTAGAGTTATAATAAAGGGAGGAACTTTGAGCTTGGTAACAAATATTCCATGCCATAAACCAATTAACGCAGCTATTAAAAGAGTTAGAACGATTGCCCCAACAATTCCCACTCCACTGGACATAAAAGAAGCCACAAGTACCGAAGTTAAAACAATTACGGAACCGGGAGAAAGGTCAATCCCTTCGGTAAGAATCACAAAGGTTTCCCCAATTGCAATCAAACCGAAAACAGCTATTTGTCTCGAAAGAAGCTGAAGATTATATGAGGAAAGAAAACGGGGATTGAGTATTGCTGTAACTACCCATATACCTAAAAGAGCGAATAGTATCCCTGTTTCCCGAAACCTAAATATCTTCCTCAAATTCAAGCATGCTTCTCTACTATCTTACTTAAATCTGTAAACCTATCCTTAAGAGCTGGATATAGTGAACGATAAACAGCATAATATTCATTGTATTTTTCAAAGTTCTCTTTATTCGGCTCGGTAGAACTTTTAACTTTTATTATCGCATCACAAGCATCTTCAAGGCTCGAATACACTCCGGTACCTTCACCTGCCAGCAACGCAACTCCTAATGCTCCCCCATCGGTCACATTTATTGTTGTCATTGGAGAATTATTTATATCAGCTTGCATTTGAAGCCAGAAAGGTGACTTCGCGCCACCGCCTGATCCTCTAATTTCCTCAATAGTGATATTAAGGTCCCTAATCACTTCAAGTGAATCACGAAGACCAAAGGCAACTCCCTCCAAAACGGAACGGATAAAATGTCTATCTGTATGTCTAAGCGTTAAACCGAAAAATACTCCTTTTGCATTCGGATCCGCGTATGGGGCTCTCTCTCCAGTAAGATAAGGTAAAAATATAAGACCTTCACTTCCTATCTGGACTTTACCCGCCTTTTCTTCCATTAAAATATAGGGATCTACGCCCCTCGAAGCTGCTTGTTCTTTCAAATCGCCAAACAACGTATCACGGAGCCAACGCAATGATCCACCGGCAGAGAGCATAACGCCCATTAAATGCCATTTACCTTTAACGGCATGACAGAATGTATGCAAGGTTCGCGCGGGGTCAAGATGATGCTCATCACTCGCGGCGAAGACTACACCGGAAGTACCAACAGTCGAAGATATTACACCTTCTCTTATTATTCCCGTTCCCACTGCCTGAGAAGCCTGATCTCCGCCACCACCAACTACGGGGGTGCCTTCCTTTAGTCCGGTTTCCCCGCTAGCCTGCGCGTTTACCTTCCCACTCACCACTGAAGACTCAAAACATTCGGGGAGTATATCGATATCTATATCTAATTCGTCTAACAACTCATCAGACCATTTTCTATTCTTAACATCGAGAAAAAGGGTCCCGGAAGCATCGGACACTTCAGTCGCGAACTCCCCTGTAAGACGGAAACGGATATAATCTTTAGGTAATAGTATCTTATAAATTTTCTCATAAATTTCAGGCTCATTGTCTCTTACCCATATCAATTTACCCGCCGTAAAACCTGTAAGCGCCGGATTCGAAACAAGGTCGATCAATCTTTCCGCGCCTATCTTTTCAGTAATATACTGACATTGTTTCTCAGTCCTCTGATCACACCAGATTATCGCGGGACGCAGTACCTTGTATTCTTTATCAAGGGCAACCAAACCATGCATTTGTCCGGAAAGGCCTATCCCTTTTATATCCCCCGGATCTACAGAAGATTTATTGATAACTTGCTTTATGGCTTCGACGGTCCCATTCCACCAATCGGACGGTTCCTGTTCAGCCCAGTTTACTTTTGGAGTCAGGAGCGGATATTCAACGGTAGCGGTTACAATTTTCTCTGCTTTTTCGTCCATAATAAGTGCTTTAATTCCGCTTGTTCCAAGATCAAGACCTAATAAAAAACTCATAATAACTCCTTTGTTTTTAAATAAGTTAAACTATTATTTTATTTGAACAACTATCAAAAGATGTCTCTCGTAAATATATATAATGATAAATACATTTCACGCAAGAGGGAAAAACACAATACAAAAATTAAATATCAAAATGTAAAACTACAAATCAAAATCCAAAAAGATAAAAACATCGACCACAGAGGGTTTATGTTATTTGTCAAGGTCTAATCTTGATTTTTTTATTATGT
>CAYYUB010000079.1:0-6631 GCA_964474855.1 uncultured bacterium | reverse complement strand
ATGTTAGGAAGATTAAGAAGACTGATATTGTTATTACTATGTATTTGGGAGGTGTAGTAATGGGTTTGGAGAATAAAAGATTATGTATTATGTTTGCATGGCATTCCACACCCGGCAATTTAGCTCCAAAGGGAGTTTGAGAATAATCGTATAACTCCGGAAGTGAAGAACCGAAAAGGACTATTTTCTTCGTGAATAAAGTATCGGGAATATTTCCTTTTACTACATCTACGAATGAAACATACCTGAAGGTTTTTGCATCTCCCTGATATTTTATTCTTAAATAAACATCGTTCTCCAGAGGGATTTCTCTGTTTAGAATTTGTATTTTTCCATTATTATAATCCCAATCTTTTACTGCTCTCATTGCAATGGCAAGAGAGAAAGACGGCATTGTGTTACCCTGGTAATTGAGAAATAGTGGATCTTTTCTTCTTATACCGTCAGGATCAAAAACATCATTGATTAAACCTATAGTAGCTCCTGCTTCTAAATATTCCGGAACGGGAGCGGTTATACCTTCAAAAGTGAGTTCCTTATCAAAAGGATTTTTGATGTTGGGAAGAAAATATTTGCTCAAATCACTCGAAGGTAAGCTTGAAGTGTCTGTGTTTAGATAGGATGCGAGCACTACATTTCCGGCTTTTTTTATTGAGGCTGCGATATAAGAGTCAAAAGAAATAGAAGAAAGGGAGGTTTTTATTTTTTCTTTTATTTCCAAAGAATCTTTGGAAGGAAATATTGTTTTAAAATCATATATTAAACGGTCCAGGTAAACTTTTTTCGCGAAATCATTCATGGAATCAGGTTCGGAGAATATTATATCCAATCCTATTACGTATGGTCTCTGGGCGGAAATGACGTTTATGGCTTTTCCAAAGTAGTATCGCGGCCAATTATGGTATCTGCCCAGTTCTTTAACGCTTTTTGCATCTATATCTACAATATTTATTTCGGTTCTTTCCTGAGTCAGATCAATTTCAAAAAACTCTCTCTTATCATAAAGGAATCGCTCGAGAGGCATATAGATTTCGGGTCTAAATTCCATTAATACAAATAGAATAATTATAATCAGAAAACCGAAAAGCATTAAAGTCGCATTTTTCTTCATAATAGGATAATTACGAATAAAAGTTAATAAAGTCAAGGGTTGTTTTAAACTACGACCCACACAAAAACATATAAAACCACAGATTACACAAGATTATCACGAGATTTATTGTTTATTTTACCCAACCTAATCCCCAAAATTTTTCACATGTAGAACTTGTTTTTTTACTAAAACCTAATATCTAAAACCTATTTATTTATGGAGCTTGACATATACTTGGAGTTTAATAACTTTGTTTGGAGGATCATATTTGATAAAAAAAATACTTTTTTAAGAAAAGGAGATAAAATGAATGAAATAAAAATTATGCCGTGTCTTGACATGAAAGAAGGTAGGGTTGTTAAAGGTGTTCATTTTGTTGATTTGAAAGAAGCCGGAGATCCAGTAGAAAATGCTGCGTTTTATCAAAAAGAAGGAGCGGATGAGCTTGCTATGCTTGATATAGCTGCAACCCTGGAAAATAGAAAAACAAGACTGGAATGGGTTAAAAATGTATCTTCGGTTATTGATATTCCTCTGACTGTCGGTGGTGGAATTTCCACTTTGGAGGATATTGAATTGGTACTTAAAGCCGGTGCGGATAAGATTTCCATAAACAGTGCAGCAGTTAAAAATCCTGGTTTGATTAATGATGCAGTTGCATCATTTGGTTCCAGGAGAATAACAATTGCAATTGACGGCAGGAGAAACAATGAGATGCCTTCAGGCTTTGAGGTGGTAGTTGCAGGTGGAACAAAACCCATAGGAAAGGATGCTGTAGAGTGGGCAAAACAATGCGAGAAATTGGGAACAGGTGTGATTCTGCCCACGAGTATGGATGGGGACGGAACAAAAGCCGGTTATGATATAGAATTTACTAAAGCTATTTCCGATGCAGTTGGATTGCCGGTAATCGCTTCGGGCGGTGCCGGAACTCTTGAACATTTTTACCAGGGAGTCGTTAGCGGAGGAGCCGATGTTCTGCTGGCCGCTTCGGTTTTCCATTATCGTATTTTAAGCATCAAAGAGGTTAAAGAATATTTGAGAGAAAAAGGTTTGAATGTTAAGCTCTGATTAAATGCAAAAATTAAATATCAAAATGGAAAATGAATCAAAAAGGAAAAAAAGATTAACCACAGAGATCCTAACACGCCTTTCGGCGCGTAAGACATTTCAAATTACAAGAGAAGTGAGGGCTAACCATTCATCAGGAGCGCGGTCAATCTCCCCACCGAGGAAATTGCCGCTCGCTCTCAGCCTCGCTCCTCTTGAAATACTTATATTTCAAGAGACCGTGGTCGCTCGGTCTTGTGAGACGTCCTTCTGAACGGTCAGCTCTCACTTTAATCATGGTGAGTTCCCTTTCGGAATAAATAATGAGACTAAAAATTCGGGTATTTTTGATTTTTTGCAAAAAAAACGAAAAGTTGACAGGTAATACTATAATATATGGATATAATTTCCTTCAACGTTAATGGTCTTCGGGCAATACTGAAGAAAGGGTTTAAGGAATGGTTTGAAAGACAAAAACCTGATGTTCTTTGTCTACAGGAAATAAAGGCAAATAAGAGTCAGATAAACCCGGAAGAATTTCTTGACCTTGAAGGCTATAATTCTTATTGGAATTCAGCTGAAAGAAAGGGATATAGCGGAGTTTTGGTTTTATCAAAAGAAAAATGCGAAGATGTCGGTTTTGGTATGGGAATAGAAAAGTTCGATAATGAAGGAAGGCTCATTAGGCTAAAATTCTACGATTTTACCTTGTTTAACGTTTATTTTCCGAATGGGAAGAGCAATGAAGAACGTTTGCAATTTAAACTTGACTATTATGATGCATTTTTGGAATTATGTGAGGAACTTAGAGGGAAAGGAGAGGAACTTATAATTACAGGAGATTTCAATACCGCTCACAGAGAGATAGATCTTGCAAACCCAAAGGAAAACGAGAAGTATTCCGGATTTTTGCCTGTCGAGCGAAAATGGCTCGATAAGCTATTGGAGAAGGGTTATATAGATGCTTTCAGGCGTTTTTATCCTGAAAGGGCTGAAATGTACACATGGTGGACTTACAGATTCAATGCGAGAAAGAGAAATATAGGCTGGAGAATAGATTATTTTTTTGTGACTGAAGGTCTGATTCGGAGAGTAGAAGAATCGTCTATACTTGCGGATGTTTATGGTTCTGATCATGCCCCTATTCTTCTGCGATTAAAGTAAATCGTTCAAAAAACGCAAGTTAACTTTAAATCTACTTCAATAAAAAAACCGGGTGATCAGAAAATCACCCGGTTCATTATCCGATGTTAAATATTTTACTATTTTTTACCCAGTTTGCCTATGGCGATTGCGATGTATATCGCGGATATTCCGACAAGCGCGTAGACGATTTTTATCAATATGTCTACTCGGAATATAAGTGGCACTAAGTTAATGTTGAAAATTGCGAGTCCCCAGTTTAGTCCTCCGATAATAAGCAGAATCAAGGCGATAAGATCTATTACACTTAATTTTTTCATAAATCTACCTCCTGTTTTTGTTTAAGTAATTTAATTGAAAATTAATAAAAAGTCAAGTGTTTAAAAAAAAATTTATATTAATTCTATGTTAATTTGTAATACAGCTTTATTAGATCTCATACTCTGTGCCCGGTGTTTCAGGCATGTCAACATTATATCCCATTTCTCCTAAGGTAGCCCCCAGAGGTTCCATCTGCTCTTCTTCTCCGTGTACTAAGAAAATTCTCTCGGGAGAAACTTTCTCCACAAAAGAGATAAGGTCATTTCTGTCGGCATGTGCGCTAAACTCGTTAAGAACAACAACTTCAGCTTTTCTCTCATAGGGCTGACCGAAGATATTTACTACCTCCTGTTTTTCCACAAGTTTCCTGCCAAGTGTGTTCTTTGCCTGATAGCCTACGATGAGAATTATATTTCTCTCATCTTCAATATTGTTTTTCAAATGATGCAGTATTCTTCCATGTTCGCACATGCCCGAAGCGGAGATTATAATCATTGGTCCTTCTTTGAGGTTCAATGCTTTTGACTGCTCGACATCTTTTATGTAATTTATTTGTCCATAATTAAAAATGTGATTTTCTCGGAGCATTCTGTATGCTTCTTTGTCAAAATATTCGGGATGTTTCATGAATACACCCGTTAGTTCGACGGTAAGAGGAGAGTCAATATATATCGGTATTTCAGGCAGTCTTTTAGCTATAATAAGTGAGTTTATGGCATAGATTACTTCCTGTGCTCTTTCTAATGCGAATGAAGGAATTATGACTTTCCCTTTTCTATTTATGGCTCTTTTTAAAATCCCTTCAAGATCCCTTTTCGCATTCTCTATATCTCTATGCAATCTGTTGCCGTAGGTGCTTTCCGTAATTAATATATCAACCTTTCCCGGAATTTTTGGGTCCCTTATTATCGGAAGGTTGCTTCTCCCCAGATCTCCGGTAAAAAGGACTTTTTTACCTTCCAACTCCATTAAAACTTCGGATGAACCCAGTATGTGCCCGGCGTCCAGAAATTCGAAATTGATACCTCTTTGATGTTTGTTTTCATAAACTTTGGGTTTGAAAAGGGTAAGCGATTGTTTTGCATCCTCTACAGTGTATAGAGGCTCTATAGGATCTTCTCCTTTTTTCATTATCTTTCTATTAATATATTCAGCGTCTCTCTCATGGATGTAAGCCGAGTCAAGAAGGAGATGTTTGAGGAGATCAATGGTTGCCGGGGTAGTGTAGATATCTTGGGAAAATCCGTTTTTCACCAGATTTGGTATATTGCCTGAGTGATCAATGTGCGCGTGAGAAAGAAGCATATAGTCTATTTCCCTAAAGTCGAATTCGAATACGCGGTTTTTCTTTTCTGCTTCTTTTCTCTTTCCCTGGAAAAGTCCGCATTCAACGAGTATTTTGATGCTATTCGAGTTCAGTATGAATTTGCTCCCTGTAACTTCTTTTGTCGCGCCGTAAAATTCGATTTTCAATTTGACCTCCTTAATAATATATTTATCTTTATGGAGAATATATAATTTATGAGAAAATTCAAGGGCCATTTTATAATTGTATAGTACTATAAGTCTATTTTTTTGTTTTTTGATAAAATGTCACGTCTTATTTATTTTTTCATAAGAAATTAAATATCAAAATTTAAAAAGCAAAATGACAAATAAAAATGTAAAAACTAAAAAATTATAGAACGCGGATCTCCGCGGATTAAATAGGATTTTTATTTGTTGTTTTTTTAGTTTATTTTTGAACTTTGATTTGTATTTTTCCATTTTGGTATTTGATTTTTACATTTTGGGGATTGCTGTGTTGGGGGGGGGTGATAATAGGCGCTTGACAAAGGAAATCGGACGACTATATTTTGATCTGGAGGATTTGCAAATGAATACAATTAAATTAGGACTTCCAAAAGGCAGTTTAAATACCAGGGATAGAGGTAATACATATAAGTTGCTTGTTGATTCGGGATATGAGATAAGTGGTTATGAGCCCGGAGATGAGTCCGACAAGAACTTAAAAATATTGAACGACCCTGAAGTTGATGTTTATTTGATTAGACCGCAGAGTGCTCCGGTTGAATTAAATAAGGGATTTCTGGATATAGCAATAGTCGGCGATGATTGGGTTACGGAAGAAAGTATAGCCAATTCCGGGAATAATATTTTTAAAATAGGGGATTTGGAATATGGCAAAACAAGAATTGTCGCGGCTGTTCCTAATGAAGTCGCTTACGGATCTTTCGATGATTTTTTTAATATGGAAAGGCGGGATCCGATTTTATGTTTCACCGAGTATATTAATATCACAAAAGATTATATTGTGAGAAACCAGGCATATATTTCAAATTACGGAACGAAAAAACCGATAGTGCAGATCAGAGGTATTGTTGAGGGAGAAAACGAAATGGTTCAAATTATAAGTTCAGATGGGGTTACAGAAGGCTATATCGCGAAAGGAGCAGACATTATAGTAGACAATGCGCAGAGTGGAAAAACACTAAAGGAATATGGTTTAAAAGAAATCGCGGAAATCATGAAGTCCAGTGCAGGGCTTTATGCGGGACCAAGTTGTGATGAATGGAAGAAGAAAAAAGCAGAAGATATATTTCAGCAATTATACGGCGCGGTAACAGCAAGAAGATATTTTGACGTTAAGTTCAATGTCACCAATAATAATGTTGAAATGGTAAGGAATTATTTGATATCGGAAAATTTATGTTCCGATGAGCCGACAATAATAAAGGGTGAGAATTATTCGCAGGTCAATATTTTGATATTAAAGGACAAATTTCCATTGGTTTTAAGTAATTTAAAAAAAGATTATAGCATTTCCGCAATAGTTAGAAACGAAATAAAACAATTTGTCAAGTAGATTCGAAGAATCTACGTAACGGGACAACAAATTGCACGAATATCACAAATATTTTTTTAAAACTTCCTTAAAAGTTATTTATCTTTTGTTTCGCTACTATTTGCCAGCTTCCGGGGTTTCCGTAAGCCCGGGAACGGAGAATGCATTCCCTGTTTAGC
>CAYYUB010000078.1:0-6760 GCA_964474855.1 uncultured bacterium | reverse complement strand
CTAACATTTCAAGCGATTTCAACCTCCAGGACTCCGCTTTCATTGCTTTCTTAAACTCGTCTATTGCTTCTTCGATAAGGTCCATTTCCCTGTACGTAATTCCAAGATTAAAATGCGCGGCATAATCCGTAATTTCTAATTCCTCTCTCGCTTTCTTTTTAAATTCTGCCAACAGAGTATCAAGTGACGGAGCTTTTTCTTCGGGTTCTTCCTCTAAACTTATCATCTCACTAACTTCCGCTTCGAACAACTCTTCAAAATCGAGACTAGCCGCCGCCTTGGTTTCTTCTACTTTAGCAGTCTTTTTCTTCTTCCCTCGAATTTCATCAAGAACAGCAGAATTCGGGTCAATCTTTTCAATTTTGTCCAGAATCTTTTTAGACTCAGCATGCGCTTTCTTTCTCTCCAAACACTCATAAAGAGAAAAATACGATTCGACCGCTTTTTCCTTGCTATTTAATTTTAAAGCGTTCTGAATCATCTTCTGACGGGAGATTATACTCAAAGAGTCTAACTCTGTTATTTTACGATATATCGTATAAGATTCATCATAATTTTTTTTGTTAAAATTAGCTTCCGCAGCCTTATTATAATATTCCAATGATTCATCGGTCGAACCTACAGAGTCATAAAGCTCTGCAAGATTAATCCAATCTTCCCAACCCGAAACAGCTAATTCTATATCTTCTTTTTTTGTATCCTCTATTCTTTCAACAATATCCGTCTCCTGCAGTTCCGTCTCTTCTTTCTCTTCTTCCATATCGAATAATTCTTCAGTGCTTTCGAAAAGAGATTCCCCTATGGGCGCCTCTTCTACCTCGGCTTGCTCAATTGCTTCCTCAACCGCTTCAACCAAACCAATCCCTTCCTGTTCGAATTCTACAATCATCTCCTCCGGGACTTTCTTCTCCTTAACTTCCTCTACTTTCTCTTGCGTTTTCTTAGGCATACCACCCACCCTGGAAGCTAAAGTTTCAATCCGGGATTCTATCTCTTCAACCTCCTCAACCCTTCCCTGTTCTTTAAATATACCTTTTATTTCTTCTAACTCGGAAAGTGCCTCATCAAGCTTACTCTGATTTTCGTAAATTTCTGCTAATTTGAGACGAATTCCTAATTTTTTAGGCGTGATATCAACAATTTTCTTAAGGTTCTCAAGGACACCTTCAATATCACCCTCTCTCTTGTACAATTCAGCTAACTCTTCGTACGATGATACGGCGTCTCCTACCAAGCCCTGCTTTTCGTATAAAAAAGCAAGCTCATGCTTAACAAGTAACTCATCTTCACCAAATCTAAGCAACATCTGAGCTATAGCCGTAGCATTCTGATAATACTCCGCCTCTCTATACTTCTCCAGAGATTTCCAGTAGAATTCTACTGCTTTTTTCTTATTACCTGACTTACTATAAAGACTGCCTAGTTCCTTCGCATTATTTGGATCATCCGGATCTAAATCGTAAACCCTTTCAAAACACTCAATCGCTTTTCTAATATCTCCCTGGATCTTTGCTTTATTCGCTTCATTCCTTAAAGCGGCTACTTTATTATCCTTTAACATTTCCCTTTTTACTTATACTTATTAAGCATAAGTTCTTCCCCGACTCTCTTGATTATTGACTCTTCTATAATCTTCTTTTTTAGCAGGGCTCCTTCTAAAAGAGCATTATCGCAAACAACATTAATTAATCGCGGAATTCCTGAAGTAAAATCATATATTAGTTTATGCGCTTCGTCGCTAAATGTTCTCCCGGTAGCACCCGCTTGTTCCAATCTATAATTTATGTATTCTCCGGTCGAACTAAGCGTAAGAGGCGGAAGACTAACAATGGTCGAGACCCTCTGTCTGAAAGAAACATTATCTTTTATCCTTTCATACATGTCTCCCATCCCGCTCAGAATAATTGTTACCAAACGGTACCCTTCAAGCTCTAAATTTAAAAACCCTCTTATTTCTTCAATTACTTCCGGATTTGTAATATTGTTGGCTTCATCAATAAGAATTACTGTCTTCTTATTAGTTTTATGTCTACGTTCGAGCTCACTTATGAGCTCCAATTTCATCTCTGTTCGTCCTTTAGAGTCAAGTTTCAGTCCAAGCAATTCTCCTAACTTTTTATTAAACCAGATAGCGGAGAAATCCGGCTGAGTAAGTGTCATAAGACTACCGGAATATTCCTCCTCTTCATCAAGATCCGCAAAAATCTTTCTAATAATAGTTGTCTTACCGCATCCAATGTTTCCGGTTAACAATCCCAGTGCTCTACTTTTTTTTACAACATGTAATAATTTGACAAGAGCCCGGGTGTGTTCAGGGCCACTATAAAAGAAATCGGGATCGGGGATATCACGGAAAGGTTCTTTATCCAATCCGTAAAAAGCTTCATAGTTCATCTATATCCTCCTACAGAAAAACAATTTTTTTCTTCTCAAAACCTTCATCTTTTCGGTCCTCATCCCCTGCCTTCACTCTCTTCTCTTCTTCCGGAGAAATTCCTACAGAAACCTTCTCTGCTTTTCCTTCTTTTTCTTCTACCGAAACCATTCCAAGAAGCTGCTTAATATCTTTAAAATCCGGATTAATCTCGTATATTTCCTTCAGAACATTTTCCCCTATTTTTGACTTTCCCGAATCTCTTAAAGATTCGAATGTAGAGTATAATTCTTCTAACTTCTCTTCTTCTCCTAATTCTCTCGCGAGTTCAAGAGATTCTCCAAAAGAACCTTTTTCTCTTAGCAGCGCAACCAGCAATCTCTTGGAATTATGAGAACCATCCAGCTCTAAAATCCTTCTATAGTTAACTTCTGCCTCGGAAAACAAATTCTCTCCATGAAATCCCTTACCAAGGGCATATCGCAAATCTACTTCATACTCAGGAGGTTTCGCGACAAAAGCTTTTAACTTTGGAATGATTTCATCTTTCGTATCTTCAAGTACGAGAGTATTTACATTAACATCTGTCGGATAATTTTCCTTCAGAGTTTTTAAAACTCGCTGTGCAGTCTCTTTGTTCCCAAGAAGGGAATAATATTCAAAAGCCTTTATATAATTATCTTTTGCCTCTTCCGGAGAACCTATCTCCCAGAGCAACTCTCCCATCTCGAGGAAAGAGTCCGCGTCGAACTCACCATCTATTTCAAGTTCTCCAGGACAAACTATATTTCTTATTTCTTCAGGAAGTTCTTTTGAAATAGCTATAAGATCCCCTTTACTTCCTCCTTTTTCAAGAAACTCTTCTATATGCTTTTTTACCTCTCTCTGAAACCCTAAACCTGAATATCCAACTATAATTTTAAGAAGTTCTTCTAAATTCTTGTTTTCCTTATAACCCTTTACTGCCTTAACTATCAAGTTAACGTTTTCTTCTCTCAAAAAAACCCTCCAGTTTTCTATAGAAATTCTTTATTTATTAAAATAAGCAATTTACGAGAAAAAGTCAAGTGTTATAGGACTTTACATTAAAATTCAACAAAAAAATCTCACACAAAGACACAAAGAACACTAAGCTTACCCCACACCCAAACTATAATTAGCCACGGATTAACACGGATGAACACAGAAAAAAATTTTTTGTAGTTTAAAAAAATATAACTATAATATGGGGTGGGGTTGAGAAATCCGTGTGTATCTGTGCAAATCTGTGGCTAATTAATCTGGGGTGGAGGGGGGATTCAAATCCAAAAAATCTGCGTTTATCTGCGTCCAATTATCGGGTGTGGGTGTGTGTGGGCTCTGTGTTTTTTTATTCATTTTAATTTTTGATATTTAATTTCGCATGAAAATGCAAATACAGTGCTTCACAATTAAATTAAACAATTATCTCACAAGGAAAACAATAACCAACGGAAGAAGAGAATAGGCCATAAAGTAGTAATCGTTCGAAGAAAAACGAAATTCATTGATGGTTGTTCTTTTTTCTCCTACTTGATACGCTTTAGCATGTAGGCCCACAGCTAATTGTTCAGCTCTTCTGATAGAAGAATGTACAACAGGAAAAACTAAAGAAAAAAGATCCCTGCCCATTCTAATATAGCCGCACCTCGCCTTATAAGCCATTATAGCCCTTTTCCCTTCTTTGAACATAAAAGGAATAAAACGAAAAACAAAAATCATAATCATAGGAATTTCTCTTAAAGTTTCAGACTTAAAACGAAAAAAAACCCCAGATAAACTATCAGCAAGATCAATAGGGGAAGTCGTAAAACCAAAAAGCATAGCACTCAAAACAAGCAAAAAAATCCGCATAGAATAGAAAAATCCTTTGTGAAAACCTTCTAAAGTCCCATTTAATCCTCCCAATTGGAATAATATTTCTCCGGGAGTCAGAAAGAAATGCAAAAGAAAAGTCAATAAAAACAATATCAAAAATGGAGTGAAACCCCTAAATATTTTCCCGGACGGCAGTTTAGAGAATAAAAAAGGTAATATAACCACTAAAGAGAGTAAAGCATACGCAGCAGAACTTTTGATAAATAAAACTGATATAAAACACGTAAAAACAAACAATAACTTCGTTCTTGGATCAAGAGAATGAATTAAAGAGTCTCTGGGATAAAAAGCAAGATTCACTTATTATAAAGTATACTCTTTATTAAACCTAAAAAAAGCGGAGCAGGATTTTCAAGACGAGCTTTAAACTCCGGATGAGCCTGTGTAGCGACAAAAAACGGATGATCGGGTAATTCCATAAACTCCATAAGCGGTTCGCCCTCGGGAGGCTTATGAAAACCACTAAAGACAACTCCTGCCTTTTCGAAATCTTTTATATATTCAGGATTAACCTCATATCTGTGCCGGTGACGTTCAAGGACGACAGGTTCTCCTTTATCCAAAACGCCCAATCTAAAATCTTCCTTTATTTCTTTTAATCTTTTCTCATCAGTTTTCAATCTTCCCGTCTTTTCATACCATTCGAAGACTTTTGTTTTCCTTTTTAACTGCGCGGCATAAGCTCCTAACCTCATGGACGCACCGATTTTTTTCTCCTCAAGAAGTTCTTCCTGTTTACCGTAAAAATTTATCACTTTATACGGAGTATTGGGATCTGCCTCTACAGTATTGGCAGCTGCAAGATTCATAACATTTCTTGCATACTCAACAAGAGCAAGCTGCATACCAAGACACAAACCAAGAAAAGGAATTTTATTTTCTCTTGCATAACGGATACTCTCAATTTTACCTTCAAAGCCTTCTTCGCCAAAACCACCGGGAACGATTATCCCGTCAACGCCGGCAAGGCATCCGGTTCCTTCTCTTTCAATATCTTTGGAATCAATCCACTTGATATTTACTCCTACTTTATCTCCTGCTCCAGCATCTATTAATGCTCTGGATACAGAAATATAAGCATCTTTCAAGGAGAACTTACCTATATCGAGATATTTGCAAACCATTGCCACATTTATGCTTGCTTTAGGATTCATTATTCCATCCAACAACTCAATCCATCTGCTCCAATCGGGTTTTCTCTTGACAGAAAGTTTCAGCTTATCAAGCAATTTTCTTCCCAGGTTCTCCTTTTCGAAATTTACTGGAACCTCATATATACAATCAGTGTCAGGGGCAGAAATCACGTAATCAGCCTCAATATTGGCATATGTTTCAATCTTGCCTTTCCTCACAGGATCGAGAGAAGTCTTGGCACGGCAAAGTATAATATCGGGAAATATTCCATGTTCCGAAAGCTGTCTTATGGCTTGCTGAGTTGGTTTCGTCTTCATCTCGTCAATATGGGAGGGAATTGGAAGATAAGAAAGCATAACAATAGCCACATTTTCCTTTCCCTCCATTCTAATGAGACTCCTTACAGCAAAAAGGTAAGGCATGTTCTCATAGTCTCCTATTGTTCCTCCGATTTCTACCACACATACATCGAAACCTTCCGAAGCTTTCTTTATTCTCCTTATAATCTCCTCAGGAATATGAGGGATAAACTGGACTGTCCGCCCTAAATATTTGCCGGCTCGCTCCCTGTCTATTACGCTTTTATAAACCTGACCTGTGGTAATATTATTTTCTTTAGGGATATCTTTGGAAAGGAATCTCTCATAATTACCGAGATCCTGATCTATTTCACCACCATCATCGGTCACCCATACCTCACCGTGCTCAGTTGGCCTTAAAGTTCCGGCATCGTAGTTTATATATGGATCAATCTTAATAGCAGTAGTTGAATATCCATAATTCTCCATTATCTTACCTATGGAAGATGTGGCTATCCCCTTGCCGATACCACTTAATACTCCTCCTACCACTATTATATATTTGGAAGCCATTTTAAGAATTCCCCTTATACATAAAAATATCTACGCTTCCTCTTCCTTCTCTTCTTCAACCTTGTCTTCCTCTTCTACTTCAGGCTCCACTTCTTCTTCGACTTCTTCCTCGATCTTTTCGTCTTCAACCTCCCCTTCTTCTTCGGCTTCGACCTCTTCCTCTTCTACCTCAGATTCCACTTCTTCTTCGGCTTCGAGTTCTTCTTCAACATCAGATATTTTCTCTTCGGATACTGATTCTTCTTCTATATCAATTTCTTCTTCAACCTCGAGATCCTCTTCTACTTTAGGCTCCACTTCTTCTTCGACTTCTTCCTCGATCTTTTCGTCTTCAACCTCCCCTTCTTCTTCGGCTTCGACCTCTTCCTCTTCTACCTCAGATTCCACTTCTTCTTCGGCTTCGAGTTCTTCTTCAACATCAGATATTTTCTCTTCGGATACTGATTCTTCTTCTATATCAATTTCTTCTTCAACCTCGAGATCC
>CAYYUB010000077.1:0-6765 GCA_964474855.1 uncultured bacterium | reverse complement strand
ATCAATCACACTCATATTATCATCACCCGAATTCGTTACATATATACGGTTCGTTACAGGATTTACGGCAACTGCCGTAGGTGAACTCCCGACCTCAATAGTTGCAATCACTGAATCAGTAACACCATCGATCACACTGACATTGTTACTACCAGAATTTACGATATATATCCGGTTTGAATCCGGATTTGTACCAACCGCACAGGGACTCAATCCATTCCCTGCTATAGGTCTAAAGTAAATCGTATCAACAACCGAAATCTGACTGAGTCCAGTAATTGTAAAACACAATAAGAAACTCGATAGTGTAAATTTTTTTAAAATCGACACACAACCTCCTTTTCCTGTTTTTTCTCAGACTTCACAATAAATATAATACTATATTAGACTATCCTGTCAAGGAACCTCCGGAACTGCTCCAACAACAGCAGATTCAATATTTGCAATTTTACTTTTTTACGATTTCTCCAATTCAACTATTCAACACCTTCCTGACATGTAGAACATGTAAAAATTGTAGTTCTATTTACTAATCCGAATGACCTACGAAATTCAAAAATCAAGACCAGGCCCCATTATACGAGATTTTTTAACCACTAAACAAACAAAAGACACGAAATTTTTACTGTGTTTTTTAAAACTCACCCCCTCACCCAAAATTTAGACAGGATAAAAAAGGATTTACAGGATTTTTTCGTTATTCGATTTGTCAAAGGTTGAGATGCGACCCCAATTACTCGACCCCAATTACTTAATCCCGAACCTAACCCCGAACCAATTTAACACTCTATGCCAAAACATAATGTAAGCTTCTCCCTTTACCTTCTGGTTTAACTACTTTCAAATCGACCAATTTGTCAAAGGTTGAGATTTGACCCCAGAAATATGACCCCAGAAATACCTTTTATTGAAAACTGATTTTTCTTTTGCTATCTGATATCTGTATATTCTTGAACCTGCGGAAAATCTCGCGTTAAAGTCCTCCGGTACTCTTTTGCATTCCTTCACAAGAATATCGTAACTTACATTTCCGTTTATTGCTTTTTTTAATTCTTTTGCGGACATTTTTTCCAGGCAGGCAAAAGAAGCAACCTGTCCGAGAGCATGAACACCGCTATCGGTTCTGCCCGAACCTGTTATTCTGATTTTCTTATTGAAAATTGTTTTGAGCGCTTTTTCCAATTCGCCCTGAACGGTTCGTTTACCGGGCTGAACCTGCCAGCCGAAAAAGTCTGTTCCGTCATATTCTACTATTATTTTTATATTCTGCATATTTTAAAAAACATTTTTTTCAAGTTTTGCCTTGATATCGTCCCAGTCCTTCAAGGCGTTTTTAAAAATCTTATATCCCTTTAAGCCGTCTACAAGCATCCCTCCCTCCTCGTAAAAAGGAATACCGGTAATCCTGGCCTTCTCGAAATCAAAAGTAATATCCGCACCCATAAGTCCTGTATCGGTATGAGATTGAATGGAAAGAAACATAACTTTTGCAATCTCTGTTGCATCATCCAGAGAATATTCAGCTCCGACCATATTTTTCGGAGAATCGCTTTTTAACTCCGGCGGATCTATCGTGAACTTGAATCCCGGCTGATCCATCAACTGGTAACGGTTTGTAACGCCAAACGCGGGAACGAAAAACATCATTTTATCTTTCGCTTTATCTTTATTGAACAGTCCCACAAAAAGATTGGCGAACCGCTCGTTGGCTAAAATCTCAGGAGGAAGCTGACTTACATCTATACTATGCTTCTTATCAACAGAAATTTTGCTTAAAATCTGCCACATAGGCAGATAATATAATTTTTTATTCTCAAATTCTTCCTGGGGCTTTACAAAAATAACATTCACTTTTTTAAATTTATCCAGAACAACCTCGAATCCCGAACCGCAATTCGCACAAAAATGAACAAGGTCATCTTCTCCGCTCTGGATGTCCTTTCCGCAATCCGGACAACGCAGGGGTATAAGTTTGATATCAGTCATTCCCATATTGTAACCACCAGAGAGCAAAGCCTGTAAATAAAGCAAAAAGAAAAGCAATTCCACCGCCCAGTAAAGAAGAGATAAATGAGAGAATAATACCTAACATGCCTATAACTCCATATAACGCGTTTAATCCTAAAAAAACTTTTTTACTCTCTTCTTTATTCTTTTTTCCCTTATCCTTTACCAGAGCCTTACCATCAACAGCATCAAAAGAATATGTATAAAATTCTCCTCCGGATTTAACTCTCGCAAAAAATATGGGGTTAAAGTAAATAATGGCTTTTTTCTTTATTGCTCTTAAGTAATATTCGAATTCATTAAAATCTCTATATTCTCTTATGATTTCATCGATAAGCATTCCCGAAGCTTTTTCTAGATATTCTTTTATCGATAAAGGCAAATCAAAGACGTCTCCGTATCGATGGAGAATTTCATCATCGTAAACCTCGAATCTTTTGCCTTCCGTACTCACTCTTTTTATCCCATAACGGTAAAATTCTGAAGGGTCCAATTTTACTTCTAAAATACGTCGTATTCTTTTCTTAACTCTCTTTTCGCCGACAGTGCGGATAGCGCCAACTGTATCTATATTCATACCGGAATTGTTATAAGTGGGTTCCTGAATCACAGTCCCTTTTTTATAGCCTCGTAACCAACCTATTATCTCTGAACTGACCTTTATAAAAGGAACGTAAATAAGAGAGACCTCAACAATCCGGACGTTCATCCCGAACCTTTCTCTCAAAATCTTCTTAGGCTTATTTATTTTCGGTTTTGCGAATACTCTCGGAGCCCCGATTTTACTCGTTATTAAAAGACTGCTATCGCAGAATTTACATTTTGTGTTGGTGTAGCCCTCTACAACATCAATCTCTGATCCGCAATTCGGACAGGAAAAGGCAATTACCGCAAGCGTATCTTCAGCCATTTTGTTTTCCTCTATCGTAGTACCATAACAGGAATGTAATCGCAACTACGGAAATCAGCTTGAACGGTAAAGCAGGAAAAAAGAAGGCTACCATTACAATAATACTAAAGGAAAGCAAAGCAAAAGGGTGATGATTCCTGGCACTTTCCCCCTTTTCTGTAAGTCTATTGGAAAGAATATTTCCCCTCGCCCCATCAACACAGTAAACCGTATCGTTGTCTTTTACCGAGAAAAAAGGTAAGTAAATAAGACCGATAGATTCCGCCCCTTCTTCCTCTCCCATTGCCTCAAGTGCTTCGTCGATAGTTAAATCAGGCGTAGAAACTTTAATATCAAGAGTTATTCTATCTCCCTGAGGGATATAACTGTTGATTCCTATTAAGTCGGTTTTTTTCCCGGGTAAAAAGATTGTTTTTCCATCTGTTTGTATACGATAGAAAGGAAAATACTCAAGTTCTACCTTTAATTTTTTCCCTGTTCGCTCAAAAAGTAAACTTTCAGCAACCCGGGCTTCGAGAGTGGGTTTTATCGACTCTTTTGTAAGTACTTTATCTTTTTCGTAATATAAATGAGTACTACAATAAGGACACTTTACAACTTTATGTTCTATCCCCGTTTTTATTACCGCATCACATTGCGGGCATCTGATTTCCATTCAGATCTTTACTGTTTTTCACCACACTCAGGGCAGAATTTTGCAGCGGCAGGCATCTCCTTACCGCATTTGGAACAAAAAGCCTTCCCTTCCACCTTTGCCCCGCAATTAGGACAGAATTTCGAATTTCCGGGTACCATTTCACCGCATTTATGGCAGGGTTCTCCGGAAGGGGCCTCTTCACCTGTTCCGGTACCTCCGGTGGTTTTTCGCATCATACCGGGTATCATTGCTCCCATACCAATACCGGCTCCCACACCAACACCTGTTCCTGCTGCACCACCCTCCTGGGATGCGGCATCCCGCAGAGCTTTGGCTGCCTGAAACTGTGTAAACTGATTTAAATCACCAACCACACCCATACCGGAACGTTCGTCTATCATTTTCTGCACTTCCGGAGGCGGAGTTATAGATCTTATGTAGAAATCTCTTAAATCAAGCCCGTACTTGTCAAAATCCTCATAAATTCTGGACTTGGCACCCGCAGAGAGTTCATCGTAATCTTTTGCAAGATCGAAGATAGTAGAGTAGTTTTCTCCCAGAAAGTCAGTCAATCTTGATATTATAACATTCTTAAAGAAATTTTCTACTTCATCCCTGTCCTTAATGTTTTCAGTACCTACAATCTTGTTTATAAAAAGACGCGGGTCGAAAACCTTATATGAATATATTCCGTTTGCTCTTATTCGTATCATCTTGAGCTCTTTATCTCTAAACGGAACAGGTTCCTGGGTTCCCCACTTTGCATTCGTAAAAACCTTATTGTTGACGAAGTATACCTCGGTACGAAAAGGGCTCTTACCCTCAAAAGCGGCACCGATCAGCTTCTTCAAAAGGGGAAGGTTTGCGGTAGTCAGCGTATGTCTACCCGGTCCAAAAGTATCAAGAGCTCTTCCGTCACGGAAGAAAACAGCTGATTGATTTTCTCGAACGATTAGCTGACTGCCGAGAGAAGTCTCGGCAGAACCCTGTTCGGGTACTCGATGTACTACCTGGTTACCCTCATCATCTAAAAATTCAATAACTTCAAAAAACAATCCCATTTTAATCCCCCTCCACGATTTTTAAGCGACTGGCAAGCAAATCAAATCCTGCCTCTATATTTTTCGATATTTCCGCAAGGTCGCTGTTAACAGTAGAATTAGCCGTAAAAGCCTTGACCCACTCCATTAAGTCTAAATCAACCTTGTAAATCGAGCGAAGAGTTCCTTCCGAAACTTCTTTCTGGTCGAAGAAACCGCTATAACCGTAATCCGCATATCGTATTGAATCGGTTATTTTTTCCAATTTCTTATCAATCCTTGCAATTTCATCAAGAGGACTGAGATCTCCGGATTTCGTTACCAGCTGACCCTTCTTATTTAGAACGTCTTTAATAGCTTTTAGATTTTTCGCCATTTTTTCCCGTAGAAGCTGGTCCGTCTCTCTTCTTTCTTCCTTCTTATAGTAACCTTTAAATCCCGGAATACTTTTAGCTATTTTATCTATCCAATTCTTGAACGCCTTTTCTTCGCTCATAACAAACTCATTCCTTTAAATATTAAATTTCTGCGCTAATTCATAGATCCCAAGAGGCGCTTTCCAGTAAATTCCGTTAAGGGATTGCACTATACCCATTATGGAAAAAACGATTAAAATCATATATCCGATAACGGAAAGTATATGGAGTATAGGCAACAATATTAAAAGCGCGATCCAAAGCAGCATCATTACGAGTCCCTGCTTTGCGTGATGTTTGCAGAAAGTATTTTCCGGTTTTACCAAAAGAGGTACAAGAAACAACAACCATAAATAGGACAACCATGCTATGCTTTTACCATCATCTATATCTTTTTTACTGGCTTTTACTTTAACTTTTTTATCTTCATCACTCATTTTTCCTCCCTTTTTTAGTTATAATGAGTATTTCCTTTTTTATTCAAAATCCATTTAATAATAAAATCTATCTTTGGTCTTCCTGGAATAAAGGCAATATGGTTTCTACCCTGGAGGGGTCTTTAAATAGATTTTCTATATTTTTTAAATTGTTTCCTATCTCATTCAACCTGAACTTAAACAGAAAGAAAACATTAATAAGAACGAATCCGTAAAGAAGAGCCTGTTTTAAGTCTACAGGAAAGGATATCCGCTGCTTCTTAACAAAGGTCTTTGGGCGTTGTTTTTTCTTTTTTCCCTTCGCTTTAATTTTCTCAATAAGCCCTATTTCAGTAAGCTTATATACAGAATTATAAGTTCTGAATTTTCCGATACCGGATATTCCGACTAACTCACTTAAAATGATATCTTCTTCGATTTTTTCCAGGACAGTTTGCTCGTCTTCTCCTATCTCTACTTCAATTTCAGCTTTTTCAAGTTTCCTGAGGGTTATATTCTCATCCGGCAATGCTTGTTCAATCAAAGGCCATTCGTCTATTCTCCGCATACCTTCCATAACAAGGGTATTCGGCTCTATCTCAACAGAAAAAGCAGAATGTTGATAAAGCTTTTTTCCTGCCTCAAAGGAATATCTTCCAGTATTCCAGGTTAGAACCTCACAGGTAGTCTCCTGAATTTTGAAGGCTATTATATCCTCAATGTCCTTCTTAGATAAAAAGTCTCCCTTCTCAATAATTTCGAGTAAAGAAAGTCCCGCTTCTTTAGCTCTTTCGGTATATTTATTAAATGTTCCGGGAGAAATCAGACCTGTTCTCTGGACGTATTCGCTTATAGAATGAAAAAGCTTTTCTCCCTTATGAAGAGCATCCGTAATTTTCCCCTTTTTAAATCCAAAATGAACTTCTTCTCTTTTCGTTTTAAGTTTAAGTACACCATCTGCTTCATGCAAAGATAAGAACTGTAATATTTCAGGAACAGAAAATTCTTGTATACTACCTTCCATTTCCATGCGGCTTCAACCTCCAACTTGAGAACATTACTAACGAATAAAACAATACGACAGAAATTTTAAAGATGTTATTTCCAATTGAAGTTCTGTATTTCAAAGCTTCTACCGGTTCTGACAATACAGAATTCAGAAAAATCAAAAGAATTAAGGCTGCGAAGAAACATATTATCGCTCCTTCAAGATGTTTCTTTTTGTAAAAATGGGCGCTTCCCGGTATTATGAAACTCATCAATAAGTTGGTCAACCTATCAACCTTATTAGCTTTACCGACTATACGTCTCTTTAGTCTTTCTCGTATGGTTTTCGATT
>CAYYUB010000076.1:0-7102 GCA_964474855.1 uncultured bacterium | reverse complement strand
TGAAGATTTTTTTCTTTCAGGTTTTTATCTTTATATTGTGCAGGATGGTATGATAGGGGTTCTTAATATATTAGTTCCTTTTAATCCCTATTTTGCCGGCAATATTACTCTTCCCTCAGAAATATCTGCTGTGTATGTTAGCGGTAATTTGCTTTACGCGGCGTGTGGTTTTGATGGTTTTAAAATTCTTAAAATTTCAGATTAGCGAATTTTCAATATTACTCTTCTTTGTAACGAAAATTTGTGAGTTTTTCGCCTTTTAAACACTTGCGAAAGTTAAGTCTTTGTATATATTCGGGTTATAATGGATTTTGATTTTATTATAGTCGGAGCAGGTCCTATTGGTTCATATCTTACAAAGTCTCTTGTAAAAGAGGGCTTTTCTGTAGGTATTTTTGAGAGAAAAAAGGAAATAGGAGAAGGAGTAATATGCAGCGGAATAGTTGGAAAAGATGCTTACGATAAGTTTAATCTACCCGAAAAAGCAATAATCAGAAAAATATCTTCGCTTAAAGTTTTCTCTCCTTCGCTAATAGAATTACAGTATTCTAAAGAAGAACCTTTTGCATATATTGCAGACAGGAAGATTTTTGACAAAGAATTGTTTGAAAAAGCTTTGGAAGGTGGAGCCGAGAGTTTTTTACAAAGTAAGGTATTTGATATAGAGAGAGAAAAAGACAAAATTTTAATAAAATATTCTGAAAACGGCAGAGAATCGAAAAAAAGCGCGAGATGTATTGTTCTGGCTTCGGGAACCAATTTTTCTCTTCACGAAAAGATAGGTGTTTCTGCTCCTGAGAAAATACTATGGGGAAATAGAGTCCAGGCGAGCGGAGGAAATGGTAATGGTTCTGTTGAGGTCTATATTTTGAGTAAACCGGATTTAAGTTCTTTTGGGTGGATTATCCCTTTGAACGGACATACAAGAATAGGAGCCCTTTCGCATAAGAGTAGTCAGGAGACGCTTAAGAGTCTTATATATAAGAGTAACGGAAGATTTAAGGTTAATATGGATACAATAGAAAAGGCTCCTATCGCCTGTGGAAATTCGAATAAAATATTTGGAGAAAGAGTAATTGCGGTAGGGGAGGCTGCAGGTCAGGTAAAAACAACGACTGGAGGAGGAATCTATTACGGTCTGATTGGAGCTTCAATAGCAAAAGAAGTTCTCATAAAAGCCGCTAAAACAAACAATTTCTCCGCCAATACTTTGAGTGAATATGAGAATGTCTGGAAAGGCAGGATGGGAGATGAGATAAAAAATGGAATTATGGTACGAAACATGGCATCAAAAATCACGCCCCGGTTAGTTGATAACGTTTTCGATTTTTTAAAGAAAAGTCCGTCTATAAAACAAGAATTAGAGAACAAATTCTGCTTTGATTATCATCAGGATATAATAAAGTCCGGTGTTAAATTTTTTCTTAATAAAATACCGAAGAAATTCTTTTCTTTTAGCTCTTCCGTTAAGTAAATAATACCACTATTAACTCTTTTTCGTAAAGAATAATCCTTTTAGTTTTCCCAATTGTTTTTTGTTAAATTAAATATCAAAAGTTAAAAAGCAAAATTACATATGAAAATGCAAAAACCAAAAAAGATAGAACGCGGATCTCCACGGATTAAAAAGGATTTTTATTTGTTGTTTTTCCTTACCACTAAACATTAATTTAGAACTTAATAACTCAATTTACGTTGTTTGATTTTTCAAAATTCTACTTTGGCCGTTGTACTTTGGACTAATAAAAATATTTGTATTATTCGTGTTATTCGTTGTTAATATTATTGTTAGGATGTTAGGGGTTGGGAAGTTAGGAAGTTAAAAAAAGAAATCCTGTAAATTTTGTTAATCCTGTCAAAATATTTGGGGTTGTGGGTGGGGCTTTGTGTCTTTGTGACGAAATAAATTTTTGAATTTTGATTTATATTTTTCCATTTTTATATTTGATTTTTGCATTTTAGCCGTTCCTCTTCCGCACCAGAATTTTTCTGGACAAATACTCCCTTTTGTCTGTTTGTTTAAGAGCTATGTTATTTAACCGGAGTAAACTTTAAAAGAAGTACATCATGTGGAGCTATTTCTTTTACGAAATCTTCATTATCTTGTTTCTGAATGTCAATCGTTCCCATGTCTTTTTTGTTCCATATATCCCGAACTTTATATTTGCTATATTTGCCTTTTAAAATCCAGAGGTGATCCCAGGTTATTTTCATTTTCAATGGGACTTTATCTGTATTATGGAAACATACTGCCCATTGGTTTTTTGATAATTCTTTTACCCAAATTTCTTTTCCAGGATGATCCATCATCTGGTAGCCTTGTTTACCCAGCGGGTCTTGATCGATGGCAATGACTTCTTTATTTATCATAATATCACGGATTTCATCGGACATATTTCTAACATCGTTACCTGCCATTAATGGCGCTGCCAGAATACACCAGAGAGTGAAATGAGCCCTGGATTCAGCCAAAGTCAAGCCTTTATTGCCCACTTCCATCATGTCAGGATCGTTCCAGTGTCCCGGCCCGGCATATTGTTCAAGACCCACCTGTGCGTCTAAGATGTGTTTCCAGCCCAAGGAGTAGACAGCCTGGCAGTCATAGCAGTCGATGATATCTCCGGTTGTCCTCCATAAGTGTCCGACATCCTTTCCCCATAACCATGGTTCATTGCTGCCCCATTCGCAAATACTAAAGACAATAGGTCTGCCGGTTGCTTTTAACGCGGCTCCCATGGTTTTGAATGTTTCTTCGGCATTGGCTGTACCGGTGTTGCACCAATCGTATTTTATGTAGTCGACACCCCAGGATGCATAAGCTCTCGCGTCCTCAAATTCGTGTCCGCGTCCTCCCGGATAATCGGCGCATGTTCGATTGCCCGCATCGTTATGAATCCCAAATTTAAATCCTTTTGAATGGATATAATCGCCCAATGCTTTCATCCCACTTGGAAACCTTTTTGGGTCAGGGATTATTTTTCCGTTTTTATCTCTTTCTTTGGCTTCCCAACCGTCATCTAAAACTATGTATTCATAACCAGCGTCTTTCATACCGTTTTTGATCATAACGTCTATTGTTTCTTTTATTAGTTTTTCGTCGATGTTAACCCCGAAAGTATTCCAGCTGTTCCATCCCATAGGTGGGGTTCGTGCCAGCCCATCGTCAAGTGCTTTAAGACCAATGGGTTGTAGTAAAAGAACGAGACTTATGATAATAAAACAAAATAGTTTTTTGTTAAAAGACGATTTCATTTTGCCCTCCTGATTTTGTTAAATAAAAACTCACTTAATTCTATTTATTCTCCGTTAATTTCTTAATGATCTTAGCAATACCCTTTCTTTCGCTTACCCTTTGACTATGCTTTAAAAGGAATGCACCAATCAAGATCAAAAATATAGCTCCAGCAGCTCCCGGGAAAAGGACGTGGAATACCACTCTATCCGTTAAGTTTTTTAAAGTTAGAAATACTGTATAGGCGAAGAGAAATGCGCCTGTCAACATAAGAAAGCTTGATATTAAGAAATACGAGGTTGATTCTGTGACTTTTTCGGCAGAACTTAAGAAAGTACCCAATTGTTGTTTTTCGATTTGTGTTAATTGAACATTCATTGTTTACCTCCAGTTTTTTATATATTTTTATAAGTTTATATAATTCGCATATTATGTCAAGCGGTTTTTTGTTAGGTTTAATTATCGAATTTTAAAACAAAACCTCCGTTGCCTTTTAGATTTATTTCCAGTGGATCATTTGGAGTAAAGATCATTTTTTTTGTGCTAAAGGAACGATTGTTTTTACCATCGGTTATTAGCGTTCCCGATTTTGTAACTTCAATAAATGGAAATTTAAGATTCAGGTTTTTTTCGATATTCTCACCATTAATGCCAGTTACATACCAGGTATTTTCAAATTTGCGTGCAATAACCACAAACTTACCCGGGAAACCATCTAAGAATTTAGTATCATCCCAATAATTGGGTATTTCTCTTAAGAAATTTTTAACATAATCTGGGACAGTTGCCATACCACGAGGTGTTTCGGCAAAATGTTGTATGCCTGAGTAGAAAACGACCGACAATGCGAGTTCGAAAGCGCTTGACGTAATTCGTTTCATTCCCGGGACTTCCGAGAAGCATACCGGTGTAAAATCCATCGGATCAAAGACATTTCGTGTGAACGGTAACATGCAGGAATGATTAGGCTGGTGATCGGCATTAAATTGGTCAAAAGTGACGTATTCGAAACCTCTCACCGCTTCTACCGTTACCAGGTTCGGGTAGGTACGCTGCCAGCCTCTTGGTAAGGTGGCTCCGTGACAATTTACCATGAGTTCGTATTCTGCGGCGTCTTCGAGAATATCCTGATAATACTTCATTACGGATTGTCCGTCACCTCCGAAGAAATCTACTTTAATGCCCTTTATTCCCATTGCTTTGATTCTCTTGAATTCTTCGGCTCTGCTCTGGTGGGTTAGCATTCTGTGTTTAGGAGTTTGAAATGCCGTATTCCAGTCACCTGCCGAATTATACCACAGAGTAAGCCCTATGTTTTTACTTTTAGCGTATTCGGCAAGTTCTGCAATCTTATCGTAACCTATCCGGGTATCCCAGGTTCCGTCAACCAGGCAGTATTCCCAATTCATATCCGATGCGTAATCGATGAATCTTTTTTGCGCATCATATACAGTGGAATCGTCTTTTAAAAGCACCCAGCTCCAGGAAGATTGTCCGGGCTTTACAAATGAAATATCTTTCAATTTCGAAGGTTCGGCAAGGTCGGTTCCGAGTGTGGATTCCACTATTGTTTTTAAACTATTTCCGATTACAATTATCCTCCAGGGAGTTTTCCATGGCAGAGTGGATTCCGGATTAAGAGCCCCGCCTGGGAATATTTCAGGAGTTTGCGGAAAGTCTATAAAAAATTCATGGCTAATAGAGTCCTGCTGCAACCGGCAGCCGCAGTAGTCGCGATCGGGAGCAGTTTCGCTTATGAGCATCCAGTATTCGCTGTAATTAAAAAGTGCTGGGAAGACCCATCCGGCATTGTTAAATTTAAGATTTTCTATTTCGATACCCTGCTGGTAAAGTTCTTCATAACAAGGGTTAACCTGGCTCCATCCCGATTTTGCTTCCGACATGTGCTGGATATATGTTTTTGTGCCGGAACTAAAGTTGAACGAGCTGGTTTCTTTTACGATTTTTTTGATTTTATCAGATTTTTCAGGGAAATAGTATCTAAAAGCAACTCCATCATTAGAGACTTGAAAAATAATATCTATTTTTTTACCGTTTGCATTTTTCAAATGGAAAACTTTTCTGTTAGCGGTGTAGGAAAATTTGCGTTTTTTACCCTGCAGGATTTCATAATCGTCTTTGACTGTTTCTATATTTGATACGGAATCAAGAGAAATATTCTCGAAAAAATTTTCATCTTCTCTTATAATGCCTAATTTTGATTGCCCAATTATGAAGTTACCTGCATATCTGACCATATAGCAGGCATTCTTATTTTGGGATATACGGAAGTGGACTGAGATGTTTTTATCGGGGCTTGCTATTATTTGTCTTTTTCCTTTGCACGGGCAAGAGGGATATATTCTTAACGTTAAGAACATCAATACAAATATTTTTATTATATTATTCGATTTTTGGTTTCGCATTAATTATTCACCTTTATTTCTACCAATTTTTTTACGATTTCTACTTCTTTGGAAGATTTTACTTCAATTGAAAGACCTCTGCCTTCCATATATTTTTTTGCGTTTTTTAATGTTGTTTTGATATTTTGAGGTAGATCACTTTCCTCGACTGCCAAAACAGCTTTGTCTCCAAAAATAAAGGAAAGTTTAAAAAAATCTTTAAGGGGAATAAAAAAGAAAAGATTGCGTTTTTTCTGATACGTTTTTAACAGCCATCCGGATTTTACATTATAAAATTTCCAATCTTCGGTTGTTTGACCGTATTCCTTCTTTAGGTGTTTTTTAATTTCTTCCCAGAGTTTATATGTTTTGCCAAGTGCATCTTTTAACATTTTGTCGGTGGGTTTTTTATTTTTGTCATCGAATATACGCCCAGCCATTTTCCCTCCCCGTGTGTAACTGTATATTATTGGATTTGTTGAATATCATATTCGTTTAATAAGTTATGTTATGTATGAAATCTGTCAAGCGTCTTCTTTTAACAAAGACACTAAGACACAAGTATAATTGGACGCAGATGAACACAGATTTACAGGATTTCTTATTTGTTGTTGTTAAAACCTAAGACCTCAAAACTAAAATCTAATTTACCCATGATTGTTTTATAATGTTGACAAATGTGGGTTTCAAGTTATTTTTCTAAACAGTGTGAGTATTTTATGATTTATATAATAAGACAAGTGAAAAAATTTAAACAAAAAGAGGTGAATAATGTCAAGAAGTAAGACCCAGTCCAGGTTGACTCAAAAAGTCACATGGTATGGACGCCTATGTACCGGCTTCGTCCTTTTCTGTATAATCTTTAGTTCATTGTCCCTGAAAGCAAAACCTTCTGGTGGTCCCTACGGTCCTATTTGGCAAGCCTATGATTTGCCAAAGGTAACGGGTAAAATTTACTATGTAGCGCCCGATGGAAAGGCTGAAAACAAAGGAGAAACACTGGATAAACCCACAACAATCGAAAAAACGATAGAAAAGGTTGTAACCGGAGATGCAATTGTTATGCGCGGAGGGACTTACCGTACCGGTGAACTTATTTTAAATCAGGGAATCACCATACAGCCATACGCCGACGAAAAACCTATTTTAAAAGGAACCTTCGTAGCAAAAGATTGGGAAGATCTCCATAATGGACTATGGAAAACCTCATGGTCCCGTTTATTTCCCTCCAAGCCTCTAGATTGGTGGTGGATCGACTGGGCGGGAAAAGAAACTCCTCTTCATCGTTTTAACAACGACATGGTATTTATAGATGGTAAGTTTTTGCAATCAGCTGGATGGAGAGGCGAAGTCGACGTGAATTCTTATTTTATCGATTATGACGAAGGCGAAGTTTACATAGGAACCGACCCCACAGACCGTTTAGTTGAGATTACAGCTTTTGAAGGGGCCATTCTAAGGACAA
>CAYYUB010000075.1:0-7185 GCA_964474855.1 uncultured bacterium | reverse complement strand
AACGTTTGAAACAAATATTTTATTACCTTCTTTTATATTATAAACTATATTAGCTTCTTCTCCAAGAATATCTATTTTTGAATCTACTGTAATATCATGATAACCATTCTTATCATAATTATGTATAAGCTCCGAATAATCTTTCTCAAGAAGAAAAGGATCAAACGGTTCTCCTTTCCTTGTTTTAATAATATCGATTAAGTATTTCTTATTAAAAAAAGTATTACCGTTAAAATCGACACTTTTCACAAAAGTCCGTCTACCCTCTTCTATAAAGATATCTATATCAATTAAACCGGAAGAATCAGCTTTATGCTTATACGTAATATTGGGAGAAAGATAACCATTTTTAACAAAAACCGCTCTGATTGCATCAACGTCACCTTCCAGAATCCTCTCATCAAATTTACTTTTGGAAAATATTCCGGGGGATTTCAATAGCATTACTGAACGTAATTCCTTTTCTTTTAGATTCAAAAGTCCTGAAAAATCGATTGAACGGACAATTTCAGAAGAAGAGAATAATAATATAACAGTAAAGAATCCAATCATTTTTTCAAATCAATGTCAAACCCGGCTTCAACATCTCTGTTTTCCCTGTCATAAATCGAAAATATCGAAATATTGCGCATAACGTCGTAATAAATAACCAATTGAGGTCTTCTAAAATCTTCAAAACCGGTCTTATAGGAAATTCTCATTCTCTTTCCGATTTGTTTTTCAAGACCAATTTTCATAGAATCATCTAAAGTAACCTTCTCTACCCCCAGAATTGAGGCAAGACGATCCTCAACCCTACCCTTGGTTACATCAAGTATATGGTTAACCGCTTTCATTCCTATTCCTTGAGCACTTGATAAAGGTTCGATTTTTCTTGTCTTTCCCGTTATCAAAAGTGCAAGTACTTCCTGAACCGGCATATAAGGATCCGAAGAAACCTCTATTCTCAATTTTTCAGGAGATCCCGAAATATTCAAAAATATCAAATAATTAATCCCCTCATGCAAAACTTCACTTGAAGCTCTTAAATTCAATTCAGGTTTAAGAGCCGCAGGATCTATGAAATTGATGATACCTTCATTAATATTGAATTTGGTGCCCAAATAATTTAAATGCCCTCCCTCAATTATATTTGTTTCTCCGGACATTCCAGGTTTGGACGCTGTACCCGATACATAAAGATCACTTTCGGTTTTTATATAAGCTTCCCTATTATTAACAATAAAATCCGAACCAATTCCTATATTAAGTCTTATCTTTTCTAAAATATTTGAACTCTTACTTGCCGGACGGTTAGCTTTTTTCAATAAGCCGCCTATTAATTGATTTTCAAACGGATCCGCATAAACACCATCAAATCTTAATTCACCCGAAATAGAATAATCATTAAGGCTACTTAAAAGCTTCAATTCCCCATTTAAGTTTGAATAAGATTTCTTTTTTATCGGTATTACAATTTTTCGAAAATCAACATTTAAAGAAGCACTTTGGTTAAGTCCGATACTACCGTTTATAAGAGCATATCCTTTGGAAAATCCTACGGTAATATCCGAACAATCAATTATATCACTTTTAAAAGAAAATTTTCCGTTAACAGGACCAAAATAGCTCTCTTTAATTTTAAAATTATTATCCTCCAATACTAAATTTCCATATACTTGAGGTTTGGCACGCGTTCCTTTCAAATTTACCGATGATGAAACAAATCCGGAAAAAACACTCTCCGGGAAAAGGGGTGAGAAAATTGACAGATCAAGAGAATTAAAATTACAATAAATATCAAATTCGGAATTTTTATCAAACGGTATCTTCCCATGAAGCGAAAAAGGATTATCTCCTATTTTAAACCTGCCTTGAGAAATTTCCACAAATTCTCGCTTTAAATTTAATATTACGGCATCATCATTGACAATTTTTTCACCATGTATCAAAAAATCAAATTTATTTATCCTAACAGTATCACCGGATAATCCCAGATTCAGGTTTAACGGTCCCACAGGACTTTTATCTTTAAATTGCAAAACGAGGTCATCGACTATAATCTCTCCACTTAAAGAGGGAAAAGGTTTTGTTTTAAGTATTTTAACGTTAAAAGAGAGATTCCCATCATTTATTTTCCCCGGTATTAATGAGTTTAATCCTTTCAGCATAAACTCATCTGTAGAAATATTGAAATCCATTTCACTTTTAAAAGGAACAGGAATAATCCCGGAAAAAGATATATAACTATCAAAAAGTCTAATTTTAGAAGGCTCAATCTCAATAAAATCTTTTTCGAATTTTACAGAAATCGGTTCAAAATTCTCCAAAACGATATCTCTAAATTCGGCTATCAAAATATCAAACTTTAAATTATTCCGAGTTGCCTCGGCACCAATGTTAACCGGACCAAGTGTATCATTTTTCATAAATAGAAATAAACTATCAAGTTTTAAATATCCTGAGATTTCCGGATTTCTTCTTTTCCCGGACAAAGAAAAATCCGCATCAAGCAAACCTTTAAAATCATAAGCCTTAACAAAGGGATTTAATGCCTCAAGCTGAAACTTTTGAGTTGAAAAATCTAATTTAATCTTTTCGTTTTCCAATATTGGGATTTCCCCTGAAAAATTTAATTCCGATTGATTCACAAAAATTTTGGCGGGGGCAACAAAAACATAAGGATACGAATATCGAATATGAATTCTTTCCGATAGAAATATACTATAATCTCTAAACTTTGATTCAAAATTTTCTATATACAAAGAAATAGAAACATCCCGCGGTCTTGCTATATCTCCCTTTATTTTTCCCGAAAAATCTGTTTTACCATCCCCTTCCGGCAGGAACAAATTCATATTAAAATCTTTCATACTAAAATCAAAGAAAAAAAGCGCAGGTTTTTCAAGCTGAAACTCTCCTTTTCCTTGAATTAGACCTGCGGTTTTTAGTATTACTTTATTTTCTTTAAAATCGGAAAAGATATTCAGACCTCCAAACTCTCCGGAACGAAAAAGTACTCTTTCAACATTCAGATTCGCTTTCCCATTAACCGATTTTTTACTTAATTTTAGATCGAAATCACCAGCTATGTGTTCTAAAGAAAAATCTTTATTTACCGGAAAATATGGTACGGAAATTCTTCCTTTTAAATGCTCGGAAATATAGTATAAAGTCATATTTAAAGGAGAACGCTTATACTTACCTTTAAGATTAAGGTTTATTGTATCTCCCAAATTACATTCCAATATCGCACCAATTTCTTTACCTTGTAAATTGGCAATAACGGTATTTTTGTTAAAACTTCCATCAATATTTACTTTTTGATTTGCTCCAGTCCCGAGAAAAGAGTAATCGCCTGTCTTTTTTCTGAAATTAAACCTCGCGCTTCCCGCAAATGAAACTTTTTGATTGATAATATTTATATCTTGAAAATATATATTACTATCTTTAACCTCATAATGCATCGAAATATTACCAAAACGAGGAGAGGAAAAAGATAAATCTCCCAAACCAACCGGATTTTTGCCGGTACCCCTCAATTTCCCTTCCGATGATACGCTACCTTCTATTTTTGCAAGCTCCATTAAATTCAAATTAAATTTATGGGAAAAATTAAGCGTTCCGTCTAATTTATAATCTCCGGTAAAATTAAAATTTGAACCTGGATAATCCAAAGAAAATCTTTTAATCTCAATACTATTATCTTTCACTTTCATAAACAAGGAAAAAGGTAAAGTAAAATCTTTATACTTGGCATTACTCGAATCTATAACAAAAGAATCTACCATAATAAAACCTCCTTCCCCATGCCCATTCAAATTTAGCTTTAAAGCTTCTTCAACATATACAATTGGTCTCTTTATATAAAAAGTCGATATTTTTTTCTTCTTTCCGATCAAATTAAAAAAATTATAAGCAATATCAATCTCTGGTATTTCGGCAATTTCACCAATTTTAATATTTTTAAAATTTAAATTATAAAAAAGATTCCCTTTAACGTTGTCAAAAGTAAGCCGAATACCTTTCTCTTTTTCAAAAGATTCCACAAAAAGATTTAGAACAGCTTTTTGAAAAGGTTGAAAAAAACCTGAAAGATATAATAACAATAATATTATAAAAAAAGATATTAGTACTTTCTTTAAAAATCTCTTCATCAAATCAAACCCTTTAAAAAACCTTTTAAGAGATGTTAAAACCCTCTTCTTCTCTACGGTTTATAACTTTTTTTTAACATATTATTTTTTTTAACATATTATTACTGCAAAGAAATCTGCGTTTTCTTGTAAATTTACCTTCAAAACTTTAATTCTTATATAATATATATTTATTATATATTTATAGTCAAAAGTCTACCAATATAATATTATTAAATACGAAAGAATATATACTACTTTACTTTATAGAACCTCCCATCAACATTTATGAAATATAGATTTCCATCTGAAACTTCAAGACCGGTGATGCTGTGATTTATTTTTTCCTGACTGAACATAATATCTACCGGGTCGGCCCCTTCTTTCACAAGATAAAGCCCTACTCCACCTACCACAGGAATGGCCTGAACTATAATCGAACCGTCACCAAGAAACTCAAAAGATGAAATAGCTTTCAGGTCGCCGGTATTTATATTTTTTTCTCCCTCGACAGATATTATTTTAGTATCTTCAGTCAAGGTAATCCAGAACATATGCCGCAGGTCCGCTACGGAATAACTCTTTTCTTCAGCTTCAAAATCACCCTTCCCTCCCCAAACGGCAGCAAATAAATTTCCTGTTTCATCACTCCTTACACACATCGGTAAACCGCCCTCATATATTCCCGCAACATTTCCGTCCTTATCAAATTCTAGAATCTTTCCGGCAATATACTCGGCAGCCGATAAGTGATTTGGGTTGAATTCTACGGTAAGATTACCTTCGCTAACCCAGACTCCGGCGAAAACCCTTCCGGAATTATCAGAAGTCAAAGAAAGTAAATTGCTCTCGATTTTAGCAAATTCGCTCCTCCCTCCCTGCTTATATATTCTAAATAATACATCCTTACCGTCCACACAATCATTGACAATCAAATCTCCATTGGGTAACGCTGTAAGAGATGTAAGACTAAAACCACAATTTTTAATACCGGAATATATCGTATCGGTTGTTCCACCTTTAGAAATCTTGAAAATATCACCACTATAACTTACAAGATAAAAATTCCCTTCCTTATCGGAATCTACAGCCACAAGCGGTTCGGCGCATTCGAATACTAACTCTACCTCTAAGTTATCACTACTCTCAATTTTCTTAATAATATCTTCGGCGATACCACTCTTGGAACCTTTGCAGGATGAGAAACATAATAGTATAAACACTGAAAAAAATATACTCTTTATGGCAACCCTGAAAGACATAGGATTTTTCATGATTCCTCCCTTTTTCCATAATTAAACATGAAATTCATTTTAATACTTTAAAAATAAAAAGTCAAGGGAACTTAAAAATTGAGAGAAAGCCTATTAATAATTTTAAAGACAAAAAGCTCACTAAAATAAACTTTAGAATTTCACGATTATTCTCTTTAAATTGCTGTGATATTTTGGAATCCAAGTATTCCAGCGTGATTAAAGCGAGGAGTAACCGTTCAGAAGGACGTCTCAGAAGCCAAGCGGCCACGGTCTCTTGAAATAGTTGTATTTCAAGAGGAGTTCATCCCGTGGAATAGCTTGTCTGGCATAAAGTCCCTCTATTCCACGGGACAGGGTTGAGAGCGAGCGGCAATTCCCTCGGCGGGGGAATTGACCGCGTTCCTGATGAATGGTTACTCCTCGCGGTTCTTTAATTTGAGAATGTGTACTATCCACTTGCAAATCTAATGGAACGATTGCAATTGATATCTTTTAAAAAATTATAACTTAAAAAATCGTGAAACTCCTGAAATAAAATATCTTGACATATCGAACGTTTTTATTTACCCTTAAAATACAAATAAAGGAGGTCTTATGTTTCGAATTTCTCTAATTATACTCGGATGTTCAGTAGTAATCGCACTCGTTTTTCATTTCTATGCTGTTTCAAAAATAAAAACCGTATTAAAAGAAACAAATGGGATAATTATGTCGATGAACGACCTTGAAAAAGTTAAAGAAATTATCAATCTGAATATGAAACTCGCAGTATACTATATTGTTTTCTTTATCTTGTTAATCGTTATTTTAGGCGTTCTGGCACTGAACAAATTATTTAAAGAGGCTGCTCTTATATTATTCCTATTTGGAGTAATTACTCTTACTATAGGACTTTGGGGTAAAACATACGAAAACAAAATCAGAAACATGGAAGTAAAAACCGATGACCCCGAAATAAAAGAAACTTTTAAGAGATACCTTAAAGAATGGGGAGAACCACGACTGCAGCTTAGGTCTTAGCTTTAACTAAGACTGACCGAAGACCGAGTACGGACGACGGGTTCCATAGATTCTTCGAATCTAAGTCAAATTGTTAAATAGTAAAAACAAAATAAAAAAATCCTGTTAATCTTGTTAATCCTGTCTAAATATTTGGTGTTGTGGGTTGAGCTTTAAAAAACACAAAAAATGGGGTGTGGTTGGGTAATCCAGTGTAAATCTGTGGCTAATATTATTTTTTTTGGTTTTGTTCCTGAATGTTCGGACGCTCCGGAACTGAAACCTCACGCTTCCACACATACTTTCTATCAGAATTTTTATCCATCAACATTATAGATACTTCATTTCTACCGGTAGAAATATTTTCTTTAAAAATTCCGAAAAAAGACTCGTTCGGCGAAACAGTTTTAGAATAGTTCTTTATAATTATGGATTCTGTAATGCCTTTATTTATAATCGTTTCACCTTCATATGTAATATTAACATTTAATCTAAACGAAGCATTATAGAGCGAATCTTCTTTTAAAAAAGTTATTCCCGAATAGGGAACATTATAATATATTCTAATATAAGGGAACGATTCTTCACCATAATCTATTTGATAAACAACGCTAAAGGGTTTCATAAAATTCAGCCTGCTCATGTCTCCCGGCATTCCATGTGGCGGACCCATCATCATAGGACAACCTAATAGGCTAAGCAAAATTACTGCATTAATAAACACCGATAAAAGTATATTTCCCCTTTTCATATTTATAGCTTAGACCCAACCATATTAAATTCGGTTCCAATATAAATATACAAAAAAAGTAGAA
>CAYYUB010000074.1:0-7195 GCA_964474855.1 uncultured bacterium | reverse complement strand
AGGGATGATATTTAGCGATCAGTTTTTCAAGCTCTATTTTCAATTCTTTCTTAAATTCTTCTACGTTTTTTTTAACTGCAAATCCGGAAGCTGTCCTATGTCCTCCGCCTCCGTATTTTGCGGCGAGTTCTTGAACGGGTATGCTATTCTTTGAGCGTAGGGAGACTTTTAACATTCCATCTTCTCTTTCTTTTATAATGGCGGCAGTTTCAACCCCTTTTATTGCAAGTCCGTAATCGATGAATTCTTCAGTGTCTTCTTCTTTTGCGCCGTGTCTCTTCAACATTTCTTTTGTTACAGCCATTATACTTATTTTATCGTATAGGTTCATCGTTCGCAGAACATCGCCTAAAAGTTTGATTCTTGCTTCTGGATCCGTAAACCAGATGAATTCTGAAACCTGAGAAGCCATTACACCATAGGCAACGAGTTCTGAAGCCACTCTTAAGGAGTGGGATGTTGTATTCGGATAGCGAAAAGCTCCTGTGTCAGTTAGTATTCCAATGTATAAATATGTGGCAATTTCTTTATCCATCGGAATTTCCTTTTTTATTAGTTGGTAGATAATTTCTGCTGTTGATGAATGGTCGGGTTTTATAAGGTTTACCGTACCGAATTTTGTATTTCCGATATGATGGTCAATATTTATTGAAGGTTTAGAGAAATCAATATTGTCTTTTATTTTTCCTATACGACCTATTTCCGCGCAATCGACGAAAATAGTCACATCTTCTGTAAAATTTTTCTTTTCTGTCTGAATCAGAGATGCTTTTGAAAATTTCGAATATCTCTTGGGTGGGGGGTCTGAATTATAAATATAAACCTTTTTATTCAGTTTTATCAATGCCAGCGCAAGAGCGATTTCAGAGCCTATTGAATCGCCATCAGGATTTTTGTGGGATACGATTAAAAACTTTTTGTTGTCATTTATTAACTCAAAAGCTTTTTGCCAACTCTTCAACTTTTTCAATTTTGTTCTTCGCTTTCTTTTTTCAAAAGTTCTTCTATTCTTTCCATTTTTCCCATCATCGGACTATATTTGAAGTTAAGTTTAGGTGTATTTTTCATTTTGATGCGTCTGGCAAGTTCATGCTGTATGAATCCACTTGCATGATTTAGCACTTCACTATTTGATTTGCCTGATTTTTCTCCGCCATGTACAGTAAAGTAAACTTTTGCATGCTTAAAATCCGGACTGATATCAACAGAGGTTATAGTAACAAGACCTATCCTGGGGTCATTTACCTCTTTTTCTATAATTTCAGGGACTATTTTCATTATATATGAATTTACTCTCTTCTGTCTCAAAGTCATTGTTTATTTTTATACTCCAATCTAAAATGTTAATATCTCTAAACTCTTTTATCTGATTAACTATCTTGGTGAATGAGGATTGTAAGAATTTGGAATCGTTGGATACAGCTACTATACCTATTAGTGCACGTTGCCATTTATCCAAAAAATCAATTTCGCTTACTCCCACATTGAATTTTGATCTTATTTTGCCTTTAATACTATTAATGATTCTTCTTTTTGATTTTAAAGAATTTAATCCTGGAAGAAAAATTTCTACTTTGCCTATACCAACGAACATTTTTTTCTAAAGTTTTTTCTCTTTTTCGATCAGCGTATAACTTTCTATGATATCTCCTTCTTCAAAAGTGTCGAAATTCACGAGCCTTATTCCGCATTCATATCCTTCAAGTACTGCTTTAGCATCATCATTAAATCTTTTAAGAGTTCCAATTTTGGTTTTAATCAGTTCTTGTCCTTCTCTGATGACATATGCGATATCATTGTTATGGACTTCACCGGAAAGTACAAAGCATCCGGCAACTTTACCGATATTTGAGCCTTCAAATACTTTTTTGATCTCTATCTCTCCGCATTTTACTTCTTCCTTTTCCGGTTCAAGTAAACCAAGCATAGCCTTTTTAATATCTTCAGTTATTTCGAAAATTACATCATAGGTCTTAATTTCTACTCCGCGTTTTTTTGCCTCTTCTTTGGTTTGCGGATATGCTTTTACTTTAAACCCAATAATAACTGCTTCAGAGGCATGAGCAAGCATTACGTCATTTTCGGTTATTGGTCCTACACCCGAGTGGATAACTTTAATTTCAACTTTTTTCTTAGGCAAATTTTCAATTAAGTTTGAGAGGGCGTCAACTGAACCGGCATCATCACCCTTTATTACTACTTTTAAAGTTTGTTTTTTGTCCTCTTTTATTTTTTTATAAAGATTTGAAAGACTTACTGTTGGTTTTTCTTTAGTTTCTTTATGGAGGCTTTTTCTTTCCTCGCTGATGTCTCTTGCTGTTTTTTGATCCTGTACGACTCTAAAAATATCTCCCGCTTTGGGGAAAGATTCAAACTGTGAAATCTGTATGGCTGCAGAAACTTCAGCCGTTTTTAATCTTTTGTCGTTTTCATCAAGAATTAAACGAACTTTCCCGGAGGCAGAACCTGCCACAAATGAATCTCCCACTTTAATTTGTCCCTCTTTAACAACAACAGTTGCTATATTGCCAATTCCTTTCTTAATTTGGGTTTCTAGTATTATACCACTGCCAGGTCCTTGTGAGGGAGCTTTGAGATTTAAATCTTCGGATTGTAGGATAATTGCGTCTAACAACTCTTCAACTCCATTACCTTTTAATGCTGAGATATTTACTGCTATTACATTACCTCCATATTCGTGAGCCAGTACTCCTTTTTTGGCTAAATCTGCCAATACCTTAGCAGGATTAGCAGCGGGAAGATCTATTTTACTAATAGCTACAATTATGGGAACATTAGCAGCCTTAGCATGATTTATTGCTTCGATTGTTTGGTTTTTTACTCCATCGTTTGCAGCAACTACCAAAACGATAATGTCAGTAACGTTAGCACCCCTGGCTCTCATTGAGGTAAACGCTTCGTGACCAGGTGTATCAATAAATGTTATTTTGTGATTGTTGTAATTTATGTGATATGCTCCGATTTTTTGTGTGATCCCTCCTGATTCATGGCTGGCTACCTGTGTTTTTCTTATATAATCGAGTAAAGTTGTTTTACCGTGATCTACATGTCCCATGACGGTTACAACAGGAGGCTTTTTTTGGACATTATAAGTTTCTTTTTCTATTTTAGGAATTTCTTCTGGTTCGTGTAATTTTACTTTGTATCCGAATTCTTCAGCTATGAGATGTGTTGTATCGAAATCTAAATTTTGGTTTATGGTAACCTGGATGCCAAGTTTCATACATGCTTTGATTATATTACTTGATGGTATATCCATTAAACTTGATAATTCTTTGATAGAATTTGCTTCATATATCTCTATTGTATTATCTTTTTTCTTTTTTTGTTTTGGTTTTTCTTCTTCTTTTGGTTTTTTTACCTTGATTTCTTTTTTTTCTACTTTTTTCTTTGCTTTTTTCTTTGCTTTTTTCTTTGTAGTCTTCTTTTTCGTTTCGTCTTTTACTTTTTTTTCTTTTTTAGCTTTTGTTGTTTTTTTCGATTTTCCACTTACTTTCTTTTTGGGCTTTTTGTTTTGTAGTTTCTTTTTTACTTTTTTAGCTTGGGCTTCAGTTATTGAAGAAAGAGCAGATTTTGCCTCAATGTCTTCGTTTTTCAAAAAATCAAGTAGTTCCTTGTTTGAAATATTTAGATCTTTTGCCAACTTATGTATTCTTATATTATGCTCTTTCTTTTTTGTCATATCACTCCTTATTGATTTGCTTATGTATAGACTTATGAATTGCTTCTAATTTCTTTTTTCCGATTCCTTTGATCAAAATTAATTCTTCATCGTTCCTTGATAATATGTCCTGAGCGTTTTTAAGCTTTTCTTTTTTAAGTATTTTTTTGATATGATCACTTATTTTTAAATCATCTATTGTAATTTTACTTCTTTCTTCATTTTCTTTTTCTTTTCTGTATTCGCTTTTTACTTTTATATCAATTTTCATCCCCGTAAGTTCTGAAGCCAGCGCGACATTTTCTCCTAACTTTCCAATAGCTCCGGTTAATTCATCATCCGGAACTATACATAGTATTTTATTTTTACCGATTTTTTTAGATTCTATAACCTTAACCGGAGATAAAGCTTTTTCAGCATATTTTGCCTTATCCTCTTTCCAATGTACAACGTCTACTCGTTCTCCGGAGAGTTCTCTTACTATTGATTTTATTCTGCTGCCTTTATGCCCAACACATGAGCCCACTGCGTCAACTTTCTCGTTTTGCGAATAGACGGCAACTTTTGCGCGCTCTCCCGGTTTTCTTGCTATATCCTTGATTTCAACTTTTGAATGAAGAACTTCCGGTATTTCGAATTCGAGTAATCTGGCTACAAATTCCGGCTGAATTCTGGACAGGTATACAACCGGTCCTTTTATTCTAACCCTTTCCTCGTCGCCTTCTTCCGGACTCGGGGTAATATTTTTTATTAGGGCTTTTATTTGAGAACCTCTTCGGAGGCGTTCATTCGGTATTTGTTCCTCTCTTGGCAGGAAAGCTTCTATATCTCCAATCTTGATATATGCTCCAGTCGAATAGATTCTGGAAACTGTTCCTGAAACTAATTCTCCTTTTCTGTTTTTGTATTTTTCATAAAGCATTTCTTTTTCATTTGTTTTAATTCTTTGAATCAATGTATTTTTTACAATGTTTATTGCATTTCTCCCGAATTCATCAACGGGGATTTCTTCTTTGAAAGTCGAACCTAATTCTATGGCAGGTTTTATCTTTCGAGCTTCTTTAAGAGAGATTTCAATATCCGGATCTGTGACATTTTCTGTTACAGTTTTTTCAAGGAAGAGTTTTATGCTTCCTGAAGCTTCTGATATTTCACAACCGAGATTTTCAGCTCGACCATACTTTTTTTTAGCGGCAGTAATTAAACTTTCCTGCAGGGTTTGAAGGACAAAGTCTTTTCCTAAATCCCTTTCTGCTGCCAATTCTGATAGCATTGTGACTATACTCTTATTTATCATCTTTCCTCCTTGTTTTCAGTTCCGGGAGATGAGACCTCGAGTCTATAAGGTTCGGGTATAAAATCAAAGATGTCTAGGTGTACGGATATTTTTTTTGATATCTGAGCACAATCATCGATTGTGATTTCTCCGGGTCTGTTGACGAAGACTCTTAGAAGGTTTGTTTTATTGTTTATTTCAATATCCAATCCCTGAAGAGAGAAATCCTCTCTCATGCTCGAAAGCACAAAATTAATTTTTTCTTTTAATTTTTCTTTTACTTTTTCCATATTATTAATTAAACGATGTATATATCCATCTCTTTGACATCTTTTAATAGATGCCTTATCATATTTATTTTATATTGTCATATAAGCAGTTCAGAGTTTTCTGATATAATTTATATAAATCTTTACATAACGCAACCCCAGATTCTTGCGCTTGACAAAAGTTTTGTGAAGAGTAATATTACAACGCTATGTTTAAGAAAATTTTAAAAGATTTAAAAAAAATAAAAACACCCTTTTATATTTATGATAGTAGGGTAATAGATGAGAAGGCTCGTATTCTTCGGGAGAGTTTTTCGGAATTTGCGGAACTTTTTTTTGCAGTTAAAGCAAATTCTTCTATTTCGATTTTGAAAATTCTAAAAGAACATGGTATTGGAGCAGAGACAGTGTCTGCCGGAGAAATATTTGTGGCTTTAAAGGCTGGAATTGCTTCAGAGCGTATTCTTTATGATAGTCTTGCCAGGAAAAAAGAAGAGATATTTTTTGCTATTGATAAAGGCATAAAGTTTTTTAACTTTGAGTCTCTTGGTCAGGCTGTTCTCCTTGAAAAATGCGCAAAAAATTCAAAAAATAAAATCAATGCATTTGTGAGAATCAATCCCGGAATATTTCCGAAAACCCATTCGCATCTTTCTACAGGTTCTTCCTGGAGCAAATTTGGAATTCCTGTGCGAGATTTAGATAAGGTGTATGATATTTCAAAAGACTTTAAATCAATTGAACTTGTTGGCGTGCATTATCATATAGGTTCGCAAATACTTACGCCAGAGCCATATTATGAAGCACTCAAAAAGATCGAAAGTACAATAGAGTTTTTTAACGGAAAGGGTTTAACAATAAAATATATAAACCTTGGTGGTGGGTTCGGAATTCCTTATAAAGAAGAGGAAGAGGGTTTTAATCCCGGATCTCTTACTGAAATTTACAGAAAGATTGCCAATAAATATAGTGTACAGATATTTCTTGAGTTAGGTAGGTTTTTGGTGGCAGAATCAGGATTTATTGTTACCAGGGTAATTGATGTAAAAGATAGGGAGGGGGTACCTCTTTATGTGGTTGATTCAGGTATGAATGACAATCCTCGTCCCGCGATTTATGATGCGTATCACCATGTGGAGCCCCTTTTTGAAAAAACGGGTGAAAGATATAAATCCCGGGTTGTCGGTCCTATCTGTGAGAATTCGGATGAATTTGGGACTTATGAGCTTCCTTCGCTTAATGTGGGAGATTTTCTAATAATTCACAGTTGTGGAGCTTATACAAGAACAATGGCGTCCAATTATAACGGGAGACTTCTTCCTGCCGAGTATTTGTACGACGGCAAAAAAATAAAGCAGATTAGAAAAGAGCAACAATTAGAGGGATTAATAGTAAACGAGGAATTCTAAATTTTAATTTAACCACAAAGATCACAAAGGACACAAAGCCACATACCACATAACCCATTTATTTTGGTTGTTTAAAACCCGACCCACCTCAACTCTAGAGTAACAACGAATTGAACGAATAATAGGAATGATTTTGTTTTTCCTATTTAACGATTCAACAATTCAACCATTTAACATAGATTCGAAGAATCTATTGAATAGAAATGCTTGACAAAGTTATTAAATCAGCTTATCGTATAAAGCTAAGGAGAGAAAATGAGAAAAACTAAGATAATTGCCACCATTGGTCCTGCGTCCGAAGATAAAAATGTTGTTAAAAAAATGGTGAAAAGCGGGCTTAATATTGCCAGGCTTAATTTTTCCCATAGGACACAAAAGGAAGCAAAGACAACTTACCAGAACTTAAGGAAGGTGGTACCTCATATAGGAATAATGATGGATACTCAGGGTCCGGAAGTTAGACTCGGCAGGATAAAAGAAAACACCGAGTTATTAAGGAGAAGTGAAGTTGAGCTTGTTAGAGAGGATATTCTGGGGGATGAAAAAAAACTGCCTGTCG
>CAYYUB010000073.1:0-7260 GCA_964474855.1 uncultured bacterium | reverse complement strand
GTGTAAACTAAGAAGGGTATACTAAGTTGTCAAGGGTTCGTACCTGATACCAGGTTCTAGGAAAAAACTAAAAAAAGACGTACGGTTAATTGGTAATATTAGAATTTAGTTAAAACAACAAAAAAATATCAGTGTGAATCCGTGGCTAATTAGTTTTTTTCGTGTGTTTATAGTTAAAACACATATTTAATTGGGGTGGTTGGGTTTCGTGTTTTTAGTGTGTTTCGTGGTTTGAAATATTGTTTTTTCTCTGCGTTCTCTGTGTCTCTGCGGTAAAACTAGTGCCGGAGGAGGGAGTTGAACCCACAAGTCCTTTAAGGGACAACGGATTTTGAGTCCGCCGCGTCTGCCAGTTCCGCCACTCCGGCTTACCTTGAAAATATATGAAATGAGCCACATAAGTCAAGAGGTTTGATACAACCTATATAATTGTCGCTGGTTTCTGGTCGTTGGTCACCAGTCAAAAAACAAAAAGTAGAGTTTTTACATGTTCTACATGTGAATATTTTGGGTGGTGTTGGGGGAAAGCAACATAATTTTTCTTTTTTCTCCGTGGTCTCTGTGTCTTTGTGTGAGAATATTTTTTTGGGATGAGGTGATAGGGAGGCTTGACATGTGTGAATAAGAGATTAAAATTTAAGAGTTATGAAAGGGGAGTTAAAAGATAAAGAGGGTATATCTTTAATATCGCACGAAATAAAAAATTCTATTTGTGGACTTAAAACAGGAATTAGTATGCTGCGAGATATGGGAGATAGTGAGGTAAAGGAAATCAGTGGTACGCTTTTTGAGGAATTAGAATATCTCCAGGATATGACATTCGATGTTTTAAGTTTAACCGGTGCTCTTGATTTAAATCTCGAAGAGGTTAATATTAAGGAGTTAAGTGAAGAAAGCGCGAAAATAATTACCGGAAATCATGGTTTCGTTGAGCTAAAGTTTAGTGATGATTTCCCGGATGTTTTCTGTGATAAAAAGCTTATGAAGTCTGTTTTGATTAATCTGATTCATAATGCTTATGAAGAGGTTGGAAAAGAGGGAGTGATTGAGGTGGGGGGAAGAAGTGTGGGGAAGAGTATCGTTGAGATATGGGTAAAAGATAACGGAAAGGGCATCAAGGGCGATATAAATTCGATTTTTAGAAATTTTAAATCGAGAAAAAAAACGGGGACAGGTATAGGATTATCTTTAGTTGGAAAAATAGTTAATGAGCATTTTGGGAAAATCAGTGTTGAAAGCATTTACGGTAAGGGAACAAAGTTCATTATTGAAATGCCATCGGATTATCATTACGTTGACAGGCGTTCGGGAGAAGAGCGAAGAAGAAGTAAAGATAGACGTAAGGAGGACTAATGATTTTAGTGTTAGAGGATAATAAAGCTTTGCGCATAATTATCAGGAAAGCCCTTGAGAAGGCAGGTTACGATGTTAGAACGGCTGAAAACGGCAAGGAAGGATTGAAGGCCTTAAAAGAAAAAATCCCGGATTTGATAATATCTGATGTCATAATGCCTGAAATGGATGGATTCGAATTTCTTAAGAAGATTCGAAAAAAACATCCATTAATTCCCTTTACTTTTTTGACAGTTAAGTCCGAATTTGACGATTATTCAAAAGGATATGAGCTTGGCGCGACCGATTATTTGACAAAGCCTTTTGATGTTGATGTATTACTTAATAGGGTTGAAAAGAGAATAAAAGCCGGAAAGTTGCTTAGAGAAATCATAGAAAAAGGAAAAGATAAGGTAGACCTCGGAGAAATTCTGACAGTGGACCTAATCAGCAGTTTAAAAGCGCATAAAGTTGACTGTAAGCTTGTGATTACTTCGCCTGCGGGTAAGGGTAGTGTTGAGATTAAGAAGGGAAAAATAAAGAAGTGTAAATTTACTGATGTAGAAGATGAAAACGCTCTTCCCAGAATTGCAGGTTTAAATAAAGGCAAAATTAAAATTGAGCGTTAATTAAGTATTTTCTATTTCTTGACGCAACAGAGCCACAATAATGATTCAAAATGAAAAAATTACAAAAAATAATTAGACATGTAGTATGTGTAGTTGATGTAGAAATGAAAAATTTTTCGTGTAATTTTTTTGTTGGTTTGTTAGGTCGCGGATTCGTTGAATCGGGGGGTAAACTACCTAACGATCTAACGTCCTAACCAACCAACAAATTAAAAACATCGAGGTCTTTAGTTGGGTAAGGAAAAAGTTTTTAATTTATTAAATTATGGTTAGGATAGAAAAAGTGAAGAAAAGTTCGATTGCCGATAAACTCGGGGTGAAATCCGGGAATCACCTTATTTCTATTGATAACAAGGAAATAAACGATTCTCTTGATTTGAAATTTTTTGAAGTGGGAAGTTTGATGAACGTTGAAATTTCGGATGGGAAACTGATGCGCATATACAATATTGAAAAAGAGGAGGAAGAATCCCTCGGGATTGAGCCTTCAGAGTTTAAAATGAAATTATGTAAAAATGACTGTATATTTTGTTTTATAAATCAGAATCCTGATGATGTGCGGGGTTCGCTGCTTGCAAAGGATGACGATTACCGAATGTCTTTTCTTTATGGGAATTATCTTTCTCTTACAAACTTTACAAAAAAAGATTTTGACAGGGTAATAGAATTAAAACTCAGCCCTCTTTATGTTTCGGTTCATGCGACTAATCGGGAAAAAAGAATAGAGATGATGGGAAATAAAAGAGCGGGAAAGATAAGGGAAGACTTAAAACGTCTTAGCGACGGTGGAATAAAACTGCATACTCAGATAGTTCTTCTTCCCGGAGTTAACGATGGAGAATTTCTTCACGAAACAATAGAAGACCTTCTATCTTTATCTTCAGTTGAGTCCATTGGTATTGTACCTGTTGGATTGACTGCTTTGCGAGAAAACCTTACTTATGTAAAACCCGCGACTCTTAAATGGATGAAAGAGGTTATCGGGTTAATTGAACCTTATCAGAAAGAAATAAGAAAGAAAATAGGGAAAACGCTTATCTATCTTGCAGATGAATTTTATATAAAAGCAAATAAGAAAATTCCTTCTTTTAAACATTATGATGATTTTTCTCAATTGGAAAACGGCATTGGGATGGCAAGGAAGTTTTTAGACGGGTTGGAATCGTCAAAAGTCCCTGACTTTAAGGGAAGGGTCCTGCTCGTTACGGGGACGCTTGCTTATGGGCTTGTTCGTAAATTAGAGGGTAAATTCAAAGAGGCAGGAATAAGGGCGAAAACTATATCTGTTAAGAACAGATATTTCGGGGAATCTGTGGAAGTGGCTGCCCTGCTCGGTGGTTGGGATCTGTTGGGACAGCTATCTGTACATGATTTTGATATTGTGATTTTACCTCCCGATATTGTTAACACAGATGGTATGTTTATAGATGGATGTTCCCTTGAAGTTTTGCGGGAGTCTTTGCAGAAGAGTATTGTTGTAAGTCCCTATAACGTGATAGAACTTGGAAATATCCAATGAATACAATTGCAATTGTAGGTAAACCTAATGTAGGGAAATCTACCCTTTTTAACCGTCTTTTAAAAGAAAAACGTGCTATTGTAGATAGAAAACCCGGTGTTACAAGGGACAGGGTTTATGGTGTAGTCGAAAGAGAAGGAAAACCTCTGATTCTGATCGATACAGGAGGAATTCGCTTTTCCGATGATCCGCTTGAGAATCAGATAGTAGAACAGGTGAACTTCGCTCTGGATGAGGCTGATATAATTCTGCTATTGGTGGATGGAAGAGAGGGAGTTTCTTCTCTTGATAGGAAAATTTCCGATTACATAAGAAAAGACAAAGGCAAAAAAGTCCTTGTTGTAAATAAAATGGATAAAGAAGAGGACTGGAATGTTTTGGGTGAATTCAAAGAACTCATAATGGATAAAACTTTTCAGATTTCCGCTCAACGCGGCAGAGGAGTGGAAGATCTTTTAAAGTGGATTCTTTCAAATTGCGATGAGGGAGAAATTATTCAGGGAACCACAATAGGTGTAATAGGGAAGCAGAACACAGGAAAATCAACTTATGTTAACGCTGTTATGGGGTATGAGCGTACGATTACCAAAGAAGAACCGGGAACCACGAGAGACAGTATTCATTCGTATCTTGATTATAATGGAAGAATGATAGTTCTTGTAGATACTGCAGGACTTAAGAAGAAATCAAAGTTAAAGGATTCGCTTGAGTATTATTCTTTCCTCCGAGCAATAAGATCCATAGAAGAGTCGGATATTGTTATTGTTTTAATTGATGCGGTAAAGAAAGTAACAAGGCAGGATAAAAGTATAATAAGGTGGGCAGTTGATAGAGGAAGACCTATTATTATACTTCTTTCAAAATTTGATCTTGTGCCTGAAGAAAAAAAGAAAGAGATTATGAAATACTATGATAAAGAACTTTCCGTTTTCGGTTGGATTCCCAGGTACCCCATTTCTTCTTTGCAGAGGAAGGGTATAGGAAAATCGTTATCTTTGGCGTTAGAAGTTGTGGATAAGTTAGATAAAAAACACCCGGAACTTGAAGATATCGTCAGAGAAGCAATTGATTACCGTCCGCCTCACGCTGCCCGAAAAAAAGTCGTATTGCATTCGGTAAAACAGGATGGTAGAAATATTCTTTTAAAGACTAACGAGCGAAAGAGTTTTGATGAACAATACAAGAGATATCTGGAGAACAGAATAAGAAAAAAAATCGATTTCGAAGGAATCCCAATTTCGATGAAGTTGGAAAGGGGGTAAATTTTATGTGGGAAGCAGCAGCTTTTGTTGGTTCTTATATTCTTGGAAGTATCCCTTTCGGTTATATCGTGGGAAAAATTAAGGGATATGATATCAGGAAAGAAGGAAGTGGAAATATAGGTTCCACGAATGTTTTTAGAGTGGTTGGTAAAAAAGAAGGGATTTTCGTTTTTGTTCTTGATTTTCTTAAAGGATTTCTGCCGGTACTTTATTTTGCGGATATTTCAGTGTTAGGGGGTGTTCTTGCTCTGTTGGGAGCTATTGCGGGTCATATGACAACACCTTTTCTGCGTTTTAAGGGCGGAAAGGGAGTTGCTGCAGGTTTTGGAGGAGTTGTTGCGCTTATGCCCTTAACAGCAGTTTTGGCTTTCGGTATTTGGGTTCTGCTCGTTGGGATTTTCCGGAGAGTTTCGGTTGGCTCTCTGGGCGCGGCTCTTTCTTTGCCTATTTTGTACCTCTTTCTCGCAGAGCCTATGCTCAAGAGTGTTTTATTTATATCGATTTTGATTCCCATTTTGGTTTTTATAACACACAGGAAGAATATAAGAAAACTAATTAAAGGGGAGGAAGAACCGGTATTTTAAGATAGTGGATTGGTAGATTGGTTAATTAGTTGATTGGTAAAAGATTTTTTATGTTTTCGTGACTTAGTGCCATTTTGGCGAGTTAACTTCTTTTTTCGATAAAAAAAGTCAGAATAAAACACAACAGTACGAGGGTGAGAAAGAATGAAGCCCCGTTTGTAAGTCCGCTTCTCCCGAAAATATATCGTAGTTCTTTATCGGAAAGGCTTTCCAGTTTTGATTCGGATGGATGGTTGTTTACCGCTATTAATCCTATAATTTTATTCCCATCAGTTATTTTATAAATCCCGCATTCTTTTGTTTCCTTGAAGATGTAATTGTCAGCGTTTACCGGATCCCCCGTATATTCATTACCTTTCGGAGATATTATTGTGGGTTTCAAAAAGTTTGTTATGACTATTGGTTCATCTAATAAGATATTACTGCAGAACGGTTCCTCTGACAAAGAGTTGATTAGATTAAAAAGAAAAGGAATAAAAACCGGATGCAGAGATAAATCGTTTTCCTCCAGTGAAGTGGGGAGAATGAGGTGGTTTTTTATCTTGCTGACGAAAGGATTTCCGTTTTCAAAATACATCAGGGTCTTGCCATCGGTTATTATGCAATTATAGCTTATTGGGATTTGACTTAGGGCTTTTAGATCGGATGAATTATTAAGGGAAGATTCCTCGACAACGGTTGAGATCCTATCCGGAATTTTGTTGGAGATAGAGGTGTTTTCTACCCCTCGTAGGCATATAATTCCGGAGATTGGGTTTTGAAGTAAACTTAACCCACTTTTTTTATCTACGTTGTTTGCAATAAATAAGTTTCCTTTTATTTCGGAGGTTCCCCTGACCCATTTAACTTCGAAGTAAGAGGGCGGAAGTGCGGCTATAAGACGTTCGGGGTAATCATCTGATAGAATGTAAATATTTTGTTTGGCTCGTACGTTAACAGTGAGGTAATATTTATTGTCAAAATTGAATCCTTTTTTGTCTTCTAATTCAAGAGACAGTTGGTGCGGTCCTCTCGGCAGGGAAAGATTGAGCGCGAAATCGCTTTCTCCGACTTTTAAAATTCTGTTTTTTTCCATGAACGCTTTTCCATCTAATTTTAGTGTTAATCTGGTTTTTCTCGTTTCTTTATATTTATTTAGAATCTTGAAATTTATGTTAAAATTTTTTCCCTGGTAAGCTGGTCCGCTTTCGGCACCGATTATCGCGAGATTACCCTGAGGAAAAGCTGTCTTTTTAATTCTTATTCCCGGGAATTTTTCTCTCTCCTTTAGTATTTCTGTGAAGCCGTTTTTTTGAGCGTCGGTGATTAAAATCCCGGGTGAGTGTTTTTTAAGATATGAAAAGAATTGAGGTATGCCTGAATGCATAGGAACAATGAAAGCGTTTTTGTCATTAATTTCGATTTTTTCCATTGAAGGGGAGTTATCCAGTATTAAAGTTTTCGCAGGATTGAAGAAAGAAAAAGGAACTTTTAGATTTACGGCGGCTAAAATCAGGAATATTAGAAGACTAATCCGCGTGATTAAAAGTAGCAATCTTTTTAATTGGAACCATCGAATGAGTCTTATTTCATTCTTTATAATAAAGAGTAAAGACGGGAAATCGATTTTCTTAAGCTTTTTTCTCGATAATAAATGGATTATTATTGGTATTATAATAAGAGGGAAAAGCAGAAAGAATGCGGGGAAACTCATGACAATCGTTTTCTTTTTTCAAGGTATTCCCTGAGGGCTTTATCGTAAGGAGTATCGGTAATTATTTGAAAATAATCGACCTTCTTAGGAGCAAAGCCCATTTTATACCTTGAAATAAATTGATTGAGTTTATTTTTATATAAACTCCTCAGGTTTTTAGGGTCCGCGAGAATGGTTTTTGAATCTTCCATATCTCTGAACAGAGCCTCATTATGAAACGAAAAATTCAATTCTTTCCTGT
>CAYYUB010000072.1:0-7317 GCA_964474855.1 uncultured bacterium | reverse complement strand
TATATCAAAAGGTAAATTACCGCAATCTTCAATTTTAAAAACAGAAGAACTGTTAGCTGTTTCAATGGTCACCTTATCGCCAAGAGATAATTCTTTAATCTTATCGGAATTAATAAATACATAAGGGTCTTGCTTTTGCTCATTCCATTTCACCCTTCTCGTTATTTCTCCATTGCTGTGATGGTAAGGCATTCCAACACCTACAATAGTGAAAGGAAACTTTTTATTGGTCAAAGAATAAGGCTTTTTCATATCACTTCCTTCCATAAAAGGAATTGGTCTCGCGCTTGAGGTTTTAGCTTTAGCCTTAACTCCGTTAAATTTGGAAAGAAGTTTACTTATAAAGTCTCCATCGGATATAGCATCGCCGACAGCAGATATGGGTTCTCCCAAATTTACAATTTTTTCTTCAAGAGATACAACCGACCCTTTCTTTTCAAAAGAAAAAGTCGAAGGAATACGACATTCAGTTGAATTGGAACTTTTAAAAAAAGATGTGGATAGGACAAAATTTAAATACCCGAAAATATCTTCAAAGTTTGGAATAAACTCAAACGGGTCTCCACCAAGTACAATGAGACCTTCTATCTTTTTTCCTTTCAAAGTATCCATAATATTTTTATTATTAAAACCACCGATAATTCTTCCCACTCCGAGAGAATTCTGCCCTAAAGGAACAACAGCAAACTTATTCTCGGTAATTTCCGCAATCCTGGAAAGTTTACTAACAATTGCATAAGGATTGGTAAAATGTCCATAAATATTGGAAAAGAGAATTTGCCCGTCTTCCGATTTCTTAAGTGCCTCTGCCATATCCTCCATCTGCACTGCGGAAATACCTGCAGCGCCTTCATTTAATTTTATATTACTTTTACCTTCAAGAGAATCCAAAAGAACCGAAAGAAAATAAGACATATATCCCGGTTTCACTGTAAAACAACGAGAGAAAAGAGAAACTCTACTTTTCATAATATCCAGAGAAAGCAAACGATTGCCTCTTTTACTATTACGGGCATCAAGTATTGGCTTTGCAAGAGTAGGAGAAAGAGAAAAAAGATCCCCGAGGATCAACACAAGGTCCGATTCACTCAAAGCGTTAAAAGAAAACTCGTTTTTGACAGATAATAAAGCCTCATCTTCAAAAGGAAAAAGTCCCAGCAATCCTGTATTTAAATCTTCCGAAAGTTTTTTCACCAGATAAGCCTCTTCAAGCGTATGATTACCGCTTACCAAAATTGCAATATTGTTTTTCTTCTTAATGATTCTCTTAAGCTCTGGAATACAACCTTCTATTGCTTCATCAATCGAACAAACTTTCCCAAAAAGCTCCGCCTGTTTTAGACGATAAGGAGAATTTAAGATTTCAAGTGTGAAGTTCCCCCTCGGGCATAAACCTCTTTTGCTTTTTTCATCATAATAAAGTTTAAAGAGAGAATCTTTCCCAAATAAAGCGGACCTGTTCGACTCTCTCTTCAAAATAACATCATCCTGAACACTGCAGAATGTACACTTTGTTCTATATTCTTCAACCGAAGACATTTGGATAATCCTTTATATCCGCATAACACATATCAGGTCCATCCTTACAGAGATAATATGGACCGATGTTACACCTTGCACATTTTCCGACACCACAGCTCATTCTCCTGTTCATAGAAAGATAAATTTGTTCCGGTTTAAAGCCGACATCAAGCAACTTAAAAGTAACAAATTTCAACATTACTTCCGGACCACAAGAAACCGCATAGGAATTCGCAATATCAACCCCCATTTTTTGAAGATAATTTTTTTCAAGAAGACGGGTTACAAGACCCACATTTCCCTTCCAATCCGGATGAGGTTTATCAATTGTAAGATTGACGGAAACCTTCTTTTTGCTTTCCCATTTTTTATATTCATCCTTAAAACACTGATCCAAAGGACTTTTGGTTCCGTAACAAATATGAACTTTTTTAATTTTTTCTATTTTATCAAATAAAGCGTAAATGAGAGAACGCAAAGGCGCAAGACCGACACCACCACCTACAACCAGAACTTCTTTTCCCTCAAATTTATCCATAGGATAACCCTTCCCAAAAGGACCGCGAAGAGCAAGCGAATCTCCTACTTTGACCTTCTCATGCAATACATCCGTAACTCTACCGGTCTTCATAATTGTTATTTCCATTTCCTTAACATCACCGGGAGAAGAAGAAGGAGTAAACGGCGCCTCTCCAACTCCAGGTACAGTCAACTGCATAAATTGACCGGCTTTAAAAGTCAACTTTTTATTCAATTTAAGTGCGTAAGTTTTAATTGTCGGAGTTTCTTCTTTTATATCCTTTACTGTTGCTTCTCGAGGGTAATATATGTTATCCATTTATTTCACCTTCTCTGAATAAGCGCCGGCAAGAACTTCCCGCATATCTATATCCCCAAGGCAATTATCTATGCACCGACCGCATCCGGTGCATTTATATACATTATATCTATCGTGAAAACGAAAAAACTTATGATAAAATCTGTTTTTAAACTGGTCCATATGAGAAAAACGCGGATTCATCCCACCTGCCATTTGGGAAAAACCTTTAAACTGACAGGAATCCCATACCATATATCTTTTATACTGCTCTTTTTTCTTACCTTCCCCGTCAAAAAGGGTAAAACAATAACAAACAGGACATACATTCGTACAGGCACCACAAGAAACACAGGTGCTGCCAAGATCCCAACCAACATCCGAATCGAAAGTCTTCGAAGCTACTATATCTGGCTTGGAAAAGGCTTTGGCAAAAACCGAGTTGCGTTTCTCCAATTCCTCGGTAACTTTTTTTCTTGTCTTGTTTCTTTCCGCAATTTGATTCTCTTTAGCTTCAGGAAGCGAAAGCTCTTGTAAAATTTTACTTCCCACCCCACTTCCACTCTCAATCAAATATCCCCCTTTAATTTCCGAAATGTTAATATCGTAGCCTTCCGTCGGATAAGGAGCATAACCTAAAAGATTACAAAAACAACTATCACGTGAATACATGCAGTCCGAGGATACCAAAATTAAGGATTCTCTTCTCTTTTTATAGAAAGGATCAATAAAATCGGGCCCTTCAAGAAAAATTTTATCAAGAATAGAAAAAGAAACAAGGTCACAAGCTTTAAGCCCGAAAAGGACCTTTCTCTCCTCTGTTCCTTTAATATCAGTCCAGTTTTCACTCGGATAATCCGCAACACAAGATCTAATCGGCAGGACAAATGATTTAAAAGTATCAAAAGCCCTGAATCCGGGAACACGATAATCTCCTATCTGGTCTCTTTGCAATTCCCTAATAAATATCCTGGACCCAGAATTCCTGTTCGACGCGATCTCTGCTTCCATCGAGGCAAAAACCCTGCCATACTTAAGAAGGATCTCCATCAAATTTTTTAATTTTGATTCGCTTAAAAAACAACCATTCATTTTTCCTTTTATACCGCTTTTGTGATTTGAATCACTAAATATGGTATATGTTATACATCAAAAATCATTTGTCAACCCCAGATTTTAATTTTATTTTAATATTTAAAATATATTTATTTTTTCTGCGAAAAAATTAAAAAAAACAACGAGTCATACGAATAACATAACACGGCAAAGCCGTCAAAATATAAAAATCAAAATGGAAAATGATAAATCAAAGTTCAAAAAAAATAATAGCCACGGACTAACACGGATAAACACAGATTGAAAAAAATATTTGGGGATGTTGGGTAATCTTGTGTTAATCTGTGAAATCTTGTGGTTACTATCTGGGGTTCGGTTTTTTTTCTTAATATCATTCATTGCAAGTCTTTTGAAGGATTTGAACAATCACAAAAAACTAAAAGGTATTGACAAAATCACAAAATAACTTATTTTTCAGTTCAACGACATGAATGTTTACGGCAAAAGCATGAATTAAAGGAAAATTTATGAAAAAATAAAAGTTAAACTCATAAGGAGGTCTTATGAAAAAGTTATTATTATTGTTGTTTGCCTTGTTCCTTGTACAGGGAATCTCGGCACAAGTTTGGTTGCCCATAGGCACTGATTTACTAAATCTCGAATCATTTAGGCATCAAGCCACTCAGTCTATAGAAGACGATCTTGACAACAGCATAGACGGAACCGATATTTTTGCCGTTAACGGTGCTCGTATATACACCAACCTAAGCAACCTTGTATCAGGTGGAGAGCGCCAGGCTGACAACATGTCCTCCAATCAAACAGTCTTGATAGGCGCAACAAGCCCAATATTTTATAGAGGTTTAAAAGTAACAGCTTTTTACGGCAATACAAATGAGAACGAGTCTTGGGAAGATATAATGGATTCAACCTATTTAGAAGATACGGATGCAGATGAAACTTGGGATCAAAGGACTGATTTGTACAGGAAAGAAAATGGAAAAGGGGAATCATCCATGAACAGTATCCTGCTTAATATCGGCAAGATTTTGGGCGAAGACAGAGAAGTAGCTCTCACATATAAACGTTCAGGAATGTCAGTATTAGAAGAAATGGGAGATACTTTATCTTTCCTTTATCAAGACCTTACGCCAACAGTCGTTATTCAAACAATCTACAATCAATCCGCAAACGCAAGCGGGAGCATACAAGTACCTATAACCACTTACGCACTATCATATTCTATGCCTTTCAAGGATTGGAAGTTTAGAGGAGACCTTTTCTATATGACAGGCGGAGAAAAAATGGAAGGAAGTGCGGACTCCTACTATTGGCAAAATCTAGATCCTGATGATGATGCAACCACTTTTGAAGATCTTGTAACTACTGATGAGGCTGGTGAAACTTCATTCAGTGCTAACGCGATGGGTATTAATGCCCGACTCAGCGATCTAAACAAATACGGTGTGTTGTGGGAAGTTGGAGGTAATTTTGCGATGATCAGCGGAAGCGGAGACAATAACTCTACTGAAACCTATAACTATTTAGGCCAGAGAGAATGGTTCGCAAACCAAATAGAAGTTCTTGACACCACCTATATAGAAACCGTTACCGGTCCCATATCCGTATCCGGTAATTCAATGGGTTTAAACGGCAGAATTGAGTGGCAGATAAGTGAAAATGTACGCTTTGGAATAGGCGGCATGTATAACACTTTCTCAGTCACATTGGAAGAAGATAGAGCTTCCAGGGTAGCAGTAAATTCCGCATACAACAATGATGATGGTGTTACAATTGACCCAGCCGATTACGTAATTGTGGCAAACGGAGGTTCGGACAGAACTCTTACTGAAGAAATAAGCGTGAACAGAATTGCTATGCCTGCCGGAGTAGAGGTAAATTTCGGTAAAAATAAAGACTGGTTTATGAGACTTGGAGCTATCGCAATCGGTTCAAAAGAAGAAAACACTTCGTCAAGTGTCGTTGATTCAGTGCTTCTGTACGTAAGAGAAGTAACAGACGGTACCGGCTTTGTAGTTAGGACTTTCGATACTAGCTTAACCGACCCTGACGAAGAATATACTTCTAGTTCGACCTACACAGACGTAATCTATTCATACGGGCTTGGTTGGAAACCTTCACCCAATTTATCTCTTGACCTCATAGGGATGTTCGATGTTTCGGGTGTAGAATTACTGTCAACAGATTGGCTCAGATCTTTGAAGCTTTCAGCTACGATTAACATATATTAAATTCGAGTATAAGTTAATTCACTCGTAAGATAAAAACCCCTACTCCAGTCCGAGTAGGGGTTTTTATCTTTACAATAAAACATAAGAATTACAATAACTACAAGTTCTACATGTGAAAAAATTGGTGTGTGGGTTGGGTTTTAAACAAAAATATAATTCTTTGTTTTCTCTCTGTGTCTCCGTGCCTCCGTGCGAGATATAAGTTTTTGGGTTGTGAGGGAAGGGTTTTGTTTTGACTAATGACCCTCTGTGTGTTCTCTGTGTGACTCTATCTCCTATTCCAAATATGGTGACCAGTCAGGGGCATAGGCGACACGATTTCGAGTGAGTTTACGCTGTCTTGTGCCGTCCCAGTTCATTGTCCATAGTTCATACCGATAAGTCCGATTCGAGATAAATACGATATGTAAGCCGTCCGGTGACCAGGATGGCTCTTCATTATTTCCATCAAAGGTTAGTTGGATGGGCAAAAAATCACTGGGATCGGTCACACAGATTTGCTGGGAATAGTCAGATTGGCGTGAAACATACGCAATTAAACTACCCTTTGGCGACCAGGCAGGTGAGGTATTATAATCACCATGAAAAGTGAGCCTCCGGACATTTCCACCATAAATATCCATAATGTAAATCTGGGGCATACCCGAACGGTCGGAGACAAAGGCAATTTCCCGACTGTTTGGCGAAAAAATCGGGGAACAGTCAACTGCGCGGTTATTGGTGAGGCGGCTTAATTTTCTCATTTTCATATCCAGAATGTAAATTTCGGTATTGCCATCTTTGGAGAGGGTTAGGGCAATCTTTGTCCCGTCAGGCGACCAGTCCGGCGCGTAATTCAATCCCCTGTAAGAAGAGATTGCTCTTGAACTTTTCTTTGTAAGGTCATAGAGATTTAAAATTAAACGGTCATTGCTGTAGGTAGAATACAATATCCTTTTACCATCAGCTTCCCAACAAGGAAAGAGATTATAATTGTTATTATGTGTAAGCGGTGTGAAATTATAACCATCATAGTCAATCAATGCCAGCTCTTTTCCGTTACCTTTTCGGTAAGAAAATACAATTTTCGTTGAGGCAATGCCTTCCTCACCTGTAAGCATCTCAATAATATTGTCCGAGATTTGATGGGTTAAACTCCGGAGTTCACCGGAAACCGGCAAGTTCAATTCGCCAATTTTTTCTTTGGATTCAGAGTCCTTGAGGATAATCATCAGGTTTGGCTCGTTAGCTAAAGCCTCAAGCACCACACCATTTTTTTTAGGATTGCCGGCAAAGAATGCAGTATCAGAATAGATTTCAAAATATAATGAATACTCCAGGTCATCTTTTACGATAGCCTCGATGTTCTTTATTTTTTTTATGAATTCGGGCATGCCCTGGGTATCGAATGGCTCAATCAATAAATTAGTTTTGCCTCCTGCATAATCAGTAAGCCGGAGAAAAACCTCCTGACCGAAAACCATTTCGAACGTCAGAGCAAGAAGAAACAATACTTTTAAATTAATAAATTTATCAGTTAAAAAATATTTTCTCATCGGGCGGTTAAAAATTCTAAATGGACCTTTAAATAGTCATCAGAAAGTTCTTGAGGCAGAGGAGGTAGTTTCTTAGCGAGAGCAACAGCCCGAATTGTTGATTCATTATAGATCTCATCACCGGAACCATCCTCCA
>CAYYUB010000071.1:0-7347 GCA_964474855.1 uncultured bacterium | reverse complement strand
GTGAGGGTACATGCAGACAGTAAGGCATCCGAAACGGCAAAATCTATAAATGCTAGAGCTTTTACTAAAGGAAAAAATATTGTATTTGGGGCAGGACAATATTCACCTGAAACCTCAAAAGGCAGACGCCTCCTCGCGCATGAATTAACGCATGTGGTGCAGCAGAAAGGCAAATCAAGTCAGGAACCACAAATACAAGCGCAAGCAATTGAATCGCGATTACGTACAAGATCAACCCGAAGGAAGCTGATACGAAACCCAAGAACCACAGATTCCCAAATCCTCGTTTTTATTCGTTCACAAAAAGGATTAAGGTACCTTCGCCATATTTTAAGAGAATTGAATGTACTTGTTAAAATAGAAGGCAATAATATTTTAGCGAATAAAAGTAGTTATCGCAAATATCATTATTGCATGATGTGCAAAATATTATTTACGCAATGGACTAGCAATTCTGTGAAAAGAAATATACCTCGAATATTAAAATATGAATCTGTTAGCTACAAACAGCAGAGGCAAATTAAGACAATTAGTTCTCTTTTTATTCCATCTCGAAGTTTCTCTCCAATTATGCATAGAATAAGGAGGTCTTTGCGGCCCTACAAACGGAGTTCGTTTTCATACCTTCAAGGCAGAGATATGGAAGCTACGACAGGAACAACATGTATTGAAATGACGAATAAGTCGATTCAGAACCTCTTTGGAAGTGTTATTATACCCAACCGCTCTGTATTTAGTGGCGGCCGAAAAGCAAAGGGAGCCTTAACAATGGCATATCTGAAAAGACACGGAATGGCACATACACCTAAAAATTTTCCAGCAACATACGTAGCAAGAAGAAGACGATTTCAAATATTAAAGTATTCAGATATTAACTTCTCCAAATCTCCAGGACAATGGTTAAAAAACACAATTTCTCGTAAACAAGATGGTTTTTATGCAGTGGTAGTGTCCCTTATTAATGATAATCATACAGCGATGATTGGGATTCTGAAACGGGGAAGTAATATTAGAATGTCCTGGCGTGATCAAATTGAAACCATTGAAGTGACAAAAACCGAATTAGACAATCGTGTGAAGTATTGGTGTGGATATTGGTTTCGTCAGGATGTTCTGAACGAATACAACAAATATAATCCTCCTAAATACTCGTATCGGCAGATTATAAATAAATCAATTACAGAGAGATATGAACGCGCTGTTAAATCCAGTGTGCTTAAAAATATCGGATTAAACAAGTTTGCAATATTAATTCCCAAGTAATATGAGGGCGTATATGAGATCCAATCTCGAAACTTGACAAATTATATAATAGTAAATAAGTGAAAAATTAGGAGGTATTATGGAATGTCCGTATTGTAAAGGAAGGATAAACAAAGGAGATGAAAAATGAGTGAACTTACTTTAGACAAAATTTATAAAAAAGGAAGCCGAGGTAAAAAAGTTAAATTAATCCAGGAATGGCTCTGTCTTCAGGGTTTTGGGCTCAAAATTGATGGTGACTTTGGAGCAGCTACCGACTATGCAATAAGAGAATTTCAGAAAAGGGAAGGATTGAAAGTAGACGGTATTGTTGGCAATAACACCTTTACAAAGTTAATTAAGCCGATGAAGGATGCTTTAAAAGAGATTTCCAAAGGTAATAAATCTCTTGGGCAAATGGTAGTGGCTTACGCGAAACAACATTTAAAACAGCATCCGAGAGAGATAGGTGGTCAAAACAAAGGACCGTGGGTTCGTCTATATATGAAAGGGTATGAAGGGGAAGCCTGGCCATGGTGCGCGGGCTTTGCCAGTTTTATTCTGAATCAGGCTTGTGACACTTTAGATGTTTCGCTACCCCTTAAAACGTCTTTTTCCTGCGATATTCTTGCATCGGGTGCTAAAGGAAAAGGAATTTTTCTGAAAGGATCTACTGTTTCCAATAGAAAAAAAATAACTCCCGGTTCTCTTTTTCTGGAAAGAAGAACATCGACAGATTGGACTCATACCGGAATTGTCGTTGATGCTGAGGATACAGTATTTTTAACTATGGAGGGAAACACTAATGATGAAGGCAGCAGGGAAGGATATGAAGTTTGTAGTCGAATCAGGGGATATACGAATAAGGATTTTATATTGATTTGAACAAAACGATTTAGACGAGTTAAATAAAAGGAGGTGTAAGATGAGTGTTGATCCTAAAAAACGCAGGAAAATTTTGGTTGTTCATGGTGTTCAATCAGGTCGAGATAAAGAGATAAATGTACATAAGGATATCGAAGAACTTGTAATTAGTAGACTTGGTGGGGTTCCACTTAAATTCGGAACGGATATATACAGGTATGAAAACATCAGTGACAAAGCACAGAGTAAGGTGAAAAAAATTCTTAATATATTCTTCAATAAACTGACTAATAAAATACCATTTGGCAATCTTTTAGGTACAGTTATTGAAAATGGAATTGATGTTGTCGGGGACGTTGTAATAAAACTAAAAGGAGGGAGCACAGCTGAGACCATTCGAGATGGACTTATTGAGAAGATCGAAAGTATCTACGAAGAAGGTAATCCTCTTTACGTTGTTGCTCACAGCCTTGGTTCGATTTACGCGTTTGATGCCATTAATCAACTTATTAAAAATAAGAATTATTTTGATCGTGACAGTCGAAAGACATGGCCAGTTCAAGCATTGGTAACCATGGGCTCTCCCATCGGTCTTTCTATGTTCAAGAGAAATAAAGTATCACCATTTGGCATAGGTAGACATTACTTTCGCTGGATTAACTATTGGGCTCGTACAGATCCGGTTGTATCAGGCAATTTTTATGGAAAACCACTTGAAGGTTATCAAATCGCTGAAAAGTTTACTATAAATACAGAAGAATCCGGATGGGCCATAAAGGACAGCATTTTAGATATTGGAAAAGCCTGGCTAATGGCGCATACAGGCTATTGGGATAACGCTGCTATTGGTGATGACCTGGTGGCCTTAATTGAGAGTTAATTTAAGGAGTATAAAATGAGATATAAAAAGTTTTCTTTAATGTTTTTACTCATAGTATTTCTTGCTGGATGTGGAACCACATATGTATACTATGGAACCATAGAAGACGAAAATTCTGTTGGAGAAGAAAGAACCCATCTTATTTATTGGAAGAAGACAGAACGACCACTATGGTATGATGAGTGTGATGGTTCGATACGGCTATTAACGGAATGCAGTTATGAGACGATACTTTTCGATGAAACTGTAGATGGTATTATATTTAGATGTCCTCCGAATCATATTGGGGTAACCGATACTGTAGAGATAGGAGAACCATGTGGCGAGATATTAAATATGAAAAAGATTAGTGAGTTAACTGAAGGAAAATTACTGTTAAAAATCTATTGTACGTATGATTATGGTGATTTCACCGTGGGAGACCATTCCTACTTAAAAGCACAGGATGAAGCCTACGAGTTTGATATTATACGAAAAAAGAGTTCCGAGTTTAAAGGCGGTGCTCCTCTACGACCAGAATGTAAAGATTCTCTCCCGATTGTTAATGATTGATGTATCAAAAGCCCTAAAGATCCTCGGGATTTAAGGAGCAGGATAACTTGACTTTAGATTTATTTTAACTATATAATAAATTAAAGAAGTGTAAAGAAAACGAGGAGGAATCATGCAGAAAAAAATTAACAAAACGAGTAAAAGTCAGGAAAAAATAAAAAAAACCTCTCTACTAAAAAGCGAGCAATCGGACGCAACCCAAGTTGGCCCCGTAGGTACTGCTTTGATCGCGGCCTATCTCATCCTATTTTCTATATATCTGCTCTACAGCATTGTGAGATTTTGGCCACCAACAGGGTCTCTAGGTGAATCATATATAAATAATTTTATTTTCTTTGGAACGTTTTCAATTAGAGACGAGGTACGTCTATTAGTAATCGTGGCTCTATCTGGTGCACTGGGCAGTTTGGTTCATGCTTTACGATCGTTCTACTGGTATGTAGGTCATAGGGCATTGATGCGAAGCTGGTTGATACAATACATTATGTTACCTTTTGTTGGTACTACTTTAGCACTTGCCTTCTATCTTGTTATACGAGGTGGGTTTTTCTCACCACAAGCGAATCTTACCGACACCCAACCCTTCGGCTTCGCTGCACTGGGTGTATTAGTTGGTATGTTCTCGGAACAAGCCATTCTAAAGCTTAAAGAGATAGCCAATACCTTGCTAACTGAACCGAGTCCGGGATCCGACGCGGTACCAGAGGAAAAGTAAAGGGTGAGTAAAAAGTACCTCGTATATGTTACTTGTCTCCCACGCCAGAAAAACATAGCTTTTCTAAAATAGGAGGTTAAAAGTGCTAGGAACATTTGAAGATAAAACCTGGGATACTCTTCTCAAGAGAATATATGATGGGAAGTGTACTCCTTTCCTTGGAGCAGGGGCATGCTACGGAGTGTTGCCCCTCGGCGCCGATATCGCCAAAGAGTGGGCAAAGGAACACGGTTACCCTATGACGGATTGCTACGATCTTACACGCGTAGCTCAGTTTTTGGCTGTGGATAGAAATGATCCTATGTTTCCGAAGGAGGAAATCGCAAGGCAATTCAAAAATGTTACACCTCCAGATTTCAATGAGCCTGACGAACCTCACGGAGTTTTAGCAGATTTTCCGCTGCCAGTTTACCTAACAACAAACTATGATGATTTCATGGTAAAAGCTCTTAGAAGCCGCGGCAAGAATCCAAAACTAGAGCTATGTAAGTGGAACAAATACATTGAGGATTATCCATCTGTCTTTGAATCCAATATCGAACCTGACGCCACTAATCCTATTGTATTTCACTTTCATGGACATATGGAAGTGCCAGAGTCCCTAGTGCTAGCAGAGGATGATTATCTGGATTTTCTTGTGAATATTAAACGTAACGAGAATCTGATACCATTTAGAATTCAGAGAGCTCTGACCGGAGCATCGCTTCTTTTCGTCGGATACAGTTTAGCAGATTGGAATTTCCGTGTAATATTTAGAGGCTTAATTGACTCTACGGAACGAAGCCTTAGACGCCTCAGCGTAGCTGTTCAGATAGAACGAGATGCCAACACGCAAAAATATTTAACTGCTTACTTCAAGAAAGAAGACGTACAGATTTACTGGGGAACAGCAAGAGAGTTTTGTATGGAACTAAAAAAACGTTGGAAAGAATTTACAAAAAAGAGAAGTAAAAAAGGATGAAAGGATCACAAAAGAAGGCCCCTTATGTTGGGCCTCGACCTTTTGAAAGGCAAGATAAAAAAATATTCTTTGGTCGTGATCGTGAGATAAACGAACTTTTATCTCTTGTCTTCGCGCACCGTACTCTTTTGCTCTATGCCCAATCGGGGTCAGGCAAGACATCTCTCATCAATGCTGGACTTATTCCTGCACTTGAAAAGGAAGGATTTGATGTTCTCCCCGTAGCGCGTGTGAGGGGACTGATTCCCGAAGGAACGAAGCTTAATGACGTAGAAAAAATATATATATTTAACACACTCGTTAGCTGGGCGAAGGATAAAACTGATACAAAACGATTATTGAAGATGTCACTTGGCTCCTTCCTTAATAAAAAAGAACACCTATTTGACGAAGAAGGTTTGCCTTTACCACGTGTTATCATCTTTGATCAGTTTGAGGAATTATTTGCTTTCTATCCAGAACGATGGAAAGAAAGAGAAGATTTCTTTCGTCAAGTGGCCAGCGCACTTGAAGCGGATCCACTACTGCGAGTTATATTTGTTATAAGGGAAGATTATTTGGCCAGTTTAGATTCATTCACCAAGTTTCTACCTGAACAGCTACGTGCGCGTTACCGTATGGAGTGTCTCGGTCGAAAAGCGGCATGTGAAGCCATCGAGGGCCCTCTGAGCGGTACGGAACATTCATTTGGGAAGGGAGTCGCTCCAAGATTGGCCGAACAACTGCTCGCAGGAGGGGAATATATCGAACCAGTGCAACTTCAGGTGGTATGCCAAGATCTTTGGGATAGGATACAAGAAGAAAATGTCAAGGTCATAACTTCAAAACATCTCAAAAAAGTAGATATAGAGAAAGTTCTTAAAAATTTTTATGAGAAAACTATTGTTCAGCTTGTAAAAAAGAAACTCTCCGAGGAAAAAGATTTACGCATTTGGTTTGATAAACAGCTAATTACCGCGGCTGGAACACGCGGGACAGTTTTCCGAGGCCAGAAACATACTGGAGGGATTCCCAATGCAGCAGTCGATGCTCTGGAGGACGCGCACCTCGTCCGAGCTGAGATGCGCGCTGGAGCCCACTGGTATGAACTGACACACGATAGATTGATCGAACCCATTCGAAAATCTAACGAAGTTTGGTTAAGGGATTGGCGTGAGGAAGAACAGAATCGGCGGATCGAAGCTGAGCGTAAGCGTGCAGAAGAGGCGCGCCTACAAGCAGAAAAACAAACTAGAATAGCCAAACGTCTGCGGCTGTTGACGACCGCGTTATTCGTGATGTTTGTCGTGGCGGTGGGTTTTGCACTTCATGCACACAGACAAAGTAAGCGTGCTGCTGCTGCTGAAAAGCAAGCTTATTTACAGGCTGCGGAAGCGAATTGGCAAAGATTATTATCTGAAGTAGAAAGTGAACGAGCCAAACGGCAAAAGTATTATGCCAGTAAATCTGAAGAAAAATACAAACAACAGGTCCTTGAGCATTCGAGCGATTTGACCAAAGTTGCCGAACGCTTCAGAGACGACAAAGAATTTGTAATAGAAACTTTAGAGAAAGCCATCTCGCTGGACCCCAAAAGCGCAAAAGCACATCGCATCTTAGAACAAGCGTATCAGGAACAAGACGAATATGACAAGCCCATTAAGGCACTTCAAAAGGCAGTTGAAATGGAGCCCAGTGAAAGAACCTACGCTAAGTTAGGAGAAACTTATAAATCGATAGGGAAGGATTCTGCAGCGGTAAAGACTTATTGCGATTTAGGACAGACGTATCAAGACAAAGGTGAATACAACAAAGCCATTGAAGCATTTCAGAAGGCAATTTATATTGAACCGGACAAATGGACATATGCCCATTTGGGTGGGGCTTACCGATTAAACAAGGAGTATGATTCGGCAATAGCAAATTTAGATAAGGCCATTTCTCTTGATCCGCAGTATGCATGGGCGTATCGCGAATTGGGACTCACTTATAGAGACAAAGAGGACTATAATAAAGCTATAGAATCGTTTCAGAAGGCGATTAAAATCGAACCTACCTCATGGACATACGCTCAAATAGGTATGTCTTACCGACAAAACAAGGAGTATGATTCGGCAATAGCAAATTTAGATAAGGCCATTTCCCTTGATCCGC
>CAYYUB010000070.1:0-7409 GCA_964474855.1 uncultured bacterium | reverse complement strand
CACCTCCATCCAGAGGTCTACCAAGCCCATCAAAAACCCTACCAAGCATTTCCTCAGACACAGGAATAGTGATAGGAGATCCCACAAATCTGGTCCTGACTTTCTCTCTATTTATGCCGCTCGTACCGGAAAAAACCTGAATTACAGCCTTGTCTTCATCAACCTCAATTACTCTGCCTACTCTCTTTATATCTCCCTGTTCTACCTCTACCTTTTCTCCAAAACCAACACCCTCGACTCCTTCAACAATAATAAGAGGACCACTTATAACACTCGCGCCTATATGTTTCTTTTCATATAACTTATCCATATTCTTTCCTCAGACCATCAAATTCTTTTTCTATTTTTGAAAACAACTCATCAAATTTATCAAGATCTTCATTACCAATTTCTTCTCCCATCCTTTTAATCTCGGAGAAAACCGGTAACTCTTCGATTTTGAATAATGGAACACCCATACCTAAAAGACCTTCAGCACCTTCTCCAAATTCAAAAATTATTTTAAGCATTCGATATTGTTTTTCGGGAAAACAATACGCATCCACTTGCGAAAGAGCATTCTGTTGTAAAAAGCCTTCCTTTATAAGTTCAGCTTTCCTTAAAGTAAGTCTCTCCATTTCAGGGAGGGCTCCTTCTCCAACCAATCGAACAATCTCTCTTAGATGCGAATCCTCCAAGAGAACCTCCATCAATTTTTTACGCAATCCCATAATTGATAAACCTTTACTCTCCCACCATACACTAACTCTATCCAAATAACCTGAATAAGATTCAGTCCAGGAAATAGCCGGATAATGTCGCGAATTAGCAAGCTCCCTATCCAGAGCCCAAAAAGTACCTATGAAACGTTTCGTATGACTGGTAACCGGCTCGGTGAAATCTCCACCCGGAGGAGAAACAGCTCCAACTATACTAACCGAACCCACTCTATCCTTTTCGACCTTAACCCGACCACCTCTCTCGTAAAATTCAGCAAGCTTGGAAGATAAGTAAGCAGGAAAACCTTTTTCCGCAGGCATTTCTTCCATTCTACCGGATATCTCTCTCATAGCCTCTGCCCACCTTGAAGTGGAATCAGCCATCAAAGCAACATCATATCCCATATCTCGAAAATACTCGGCTATTGTTATTCCTGTATATATACTCGACTCCCTCGCAGTAACCGGCATATTGGAAGTATTGGCAATCAGGATTGTCCTTTCCATAATAGTTTTACCCGACCTTGGGTCTTTTAACTTAGGAAACTCTTCTAAGACCTGAGCCATTTCATTACCTCTTTCCCCGCAACCAATGTATATAATTATATCAGCGTCTGCCCATTTGGCGAGAGAATGCTGAGTTACTGTTTTACCTGTCCCAAATCCTCCCGGAATCGCCGCGACTCCTCCTTTCGCAATCGGAAAGACCGTATCTATAACTCTCTGTCCGGTAAACATTATCTCTTCAGGAGAAAGTCTCTCCAAAAAAGGTCTTTTCTTTCTCACCGGCCAGGAATGAAACAATTTGATTTCAATCCTTTTCCCTTCTTTTCCCTCTACTACGCAAATAGTATCTTCAATTTTATAACTGGAAGCTTTTCCTAATTCAATGATTTTTCCCGTAATTCCCGGAGGAACCAAAATTCTGTGTTTTATAAGAGAAGTCTCTTTCACTTCTCCAACTATAGAATTTGGAAAAACGGTATCTCCCTTTTTCACTTTTATATCAACTTTCCATTTCTTATCACGTGAAAGGGAAGGAACCTGAAATCCTCTTTTTATAAAAATACCCTGTTTTTCTTTTATTACAGTAAGGGGCCGTTGAATTCCATCGAATGTATTTGAAATTAACCCCGGACCCAATTCAACCGAAAGAGGCTTATTCATACCTAATATCTTAATCCCCGGTTTAAGACCTGTAGTATCTTCATAGACCTGAATCATAGCTTCATCACCGGTAATTCTTATTACTTCACCCACCAATCCCTCTTCTCCAACCCGTACTTCTTCATTCATTTCAAGATCCCGGGTTTCCTTGGATACAATTATCGGACCTTCAATCCTTTTCAGTATAGCTTCACCCATCACTGACTCCCAGTTTATCGGCAATTATTTTCATATTCTGTCTTAATATGTTTCCGGCAATTAGAAAAAACCGAAAATCATATTCATCATCTCTTCCTCTTATCAGAAAACCAGCCTCTATAGCTTCACTTTCAAAATTCAACCCCTCTATTCCTTTACAAATCTTCTTAAAATTACCGATATATTCTTTATCAGCTACAAAAGAAGCTTCCTTTTCTATCTTAAGAACTTCTTCACAACAGGACTTTATCCAGTTATCCAACTCACTTTTTTTCAGCATTGAAATCAACTTTTTCTCTAAATCAGTATGCAAAAGTTCAAAAAGCTGTTTTCTCAGTGTGAAAAATTCTTTTTTATCATTCATTTTCTTTTTGGAAACAATCCTGGATTTCTCCTTCTCAAACAAGAGTTTTCCTCTTTCTTCCGCCTCTTTTTTTATTTTTTCTTCTTCTTCTTTTGCCTGCTTCAATACACGCTCTTTAGCTTTTTGTGCTCTCGAAAGCAATACCTCTGCCTCTTCTTCAGCATTACTTATTATTTTTTCCCTCAACTCATTAATATTATTCTTCATAAATTAATCGATAAAACCCTCTTGATCAGCTCGAGCGCCTTTCCTCTTTCCTTCCAACCACTCCTTGCAGGAATTTCTACAACAAGAGGTAAATCGCCTTCGGTTTTTTGTTTATTGATTTTATCTCTTATTAAATCAGCTTCCTTTTCCGTTATAAGTATAATACCTACATCTTTATCTTTAAGAGCTTCATCAAATTCAACCGATGCCGATTCCGTACTTTCAACAGTCGCGGTTTCAACCCCGGAAAGAGCAAACCCGGTAGAGGCGAATTCATCACCTATAACTTTTATTTTCATACCTTCATAAGTATCAGTACGGCAACAATGAGTCCCCAGATAGAAAGCCCCTCAGCAAGCCCGGCGAAAACAATCGCAGAACCCATAATCTCGGGTTTTTCGGCAAGTGCCGCCATGGCGGCCGCACCTATCTTCGAAAGGGCAATTCCGGCTCCCAGTACGGAAACCGAAATAGAAAGACTGGCTGCAAGAAAAGCCCATCCCGCACTACTAACGGATGATTGTGTAGTTACACTTTCCTGTCCGAAAAGATTAACAGGGGTTAACATTAACAATGCGCCTATCACAATAAAAAGCAAAGAAGTAAAAATAACAGCAATATTAAACTTCCTTAATCCCTCCATTATACAATTAAATCTTACCATAATTACCTCCTACTTTATTTTTACAGGTTCGTAAGTTTCTTTTCCCTTTTCAAAAAAACGGGAATAAAGTTCATAGTACTCAAGTCGAAGCCCCTGAATGAAAACAATCATTCCCTCAAGAACAATAATAATAATATTTCCAAAAATCAATGTGGTGTAATTTCCCACTCCGATCATCTTCCCAAATACAGCCGCAATCTCTATTATTGACATCGTCAAAATAACATGTCCTATGTTAAAGGCTGCAACACGCACGAAAGAAAGCGTGTTGGAAATCATAGCAAGCGGAAGATGAATAAAATCTCCGAGAGAGAGGAGTAATTTATTCGAATCAAAACCTTTATTAACCGCCTCTTTCAAAGGAATACCAATAGCAACAACTAAGGCACTGATAATCAGGACCATACTTTCCGCCATAACAATCTTCCCGGAATTTTCATTTATTACAGAAAAAGCAAGAGCAATGGAAGAAACGTAAAAAATAAAACCGGGTAAACCATGACCCGAAAAAAACAATTTATTATAATCACCACCCATAATATATTCTATCAATCTCAAAACAAAACCAAAAGTTACAACTATGATACCAAGGTAAACGGCAAGAAGCATAGCTTTTCCAGGGTCACTAAAGGGTGAAAACCATAAAGGTTCAAAAGGATGTGTTCCGAAAAATTCTCCGAAAAATGTCCCGAAAATGGCAGAAGAAATTCCCAACGCTAAAGGAAAGACAGCAAACTTCCTTAGCAACCTTACAAAATATAGTCCGACACCCGCCAGAATCAAAACCAAACCATGTCCTAAATCCCCAAACATAATACCAAAAAGAAACATAAAAGATAATGTAGTAGGTACAGTCGGATCTATTCCCCTGTAAGAAGGTATCCCGTAAGATCTAACGAGTAGTTCAAAAGGACGAAAAATTAGCGGATTGTTAAGCTTGGTGGGCGTTTTAGCAGCATCCTCACTATTTCTTTTTATATTCTCTTCGCTAAGAATATAGAGCTCTAAATTTTCTCCTTTTCTCTTAACCTCTGATACTAACCGACTCGGCAGATATGTACTGATAAAAAACACCTTTTCCGACCTTGCCGTCTTTGCCACCCAATCTAACTCTAACATAGAAACCTGTATATCTTTTTCCAGTTTCAGAATCTCACCTTCAACATTGCGCCCCATCTTTTTTATAGAACTCTGAAGGGATGTCCTTTCTTCTTTTATTTCCCAAAATTTACTTTCAATCTTATCCTTCAAACTTAAAAGAGGACCTTCCAGACGGCTAAAAAGCTCCAGTTGTCTGAAACTAACAGCTTCCAGAACCTTTCCAAGGGATTCCCGTTCAAGAAAGGACGCAAAGATTATAACCGGCACAAAACCATTTTGAGACTTTCTTCTAAAAACAAGAACATCTCTATCTTTTACAATCTCTAAAAAATTTTCTTGCTCGGAAGAAGGTATTGTTCCCCCTAACATTCTGAGAAATTTACTATTATGTAGTTCTTCGATGTTAATATCCGATTCGGGAAGCAAAGTCAAAAGCTCCGAGGCAAGATTTAATTCAAATTCTTCTTTCTTCAATACTTCAAGTCTATCTTGTTTTTCACCTAATTTTTTCTGAAATTCGCTCAAGAAAGTACCGGCTTTATCTGCAACTTCACTTAACTCCACGGCATTAAAGGGAATTTCTCCCGCGCTTTTGATATTAAAATATTCAATAATATCTTTCAGCTTTCTATTATAATCTTCTAATCTAATATAAATCTCTTTGTAACCGGGTTCTTGTAAATAACGATGAGAGAATTCGACAATATGAAATTTACATTCTTTACTTATAAACTCAAAAACTACAGGTAAGTCTTTGTCCGTAGTTGCAAGTAAAAACCGGGTCATGGGTTCAGGAACCCACATAAAGCTCACCCCATATTTCTTTAAATCGCTCTCCATCAAGGGATAATAATTTACCTCTATAAATAGAAAGTATTTTGTTTATTCTGAGTGATAAAAAAAAGAAAAAAGCCAGGATAGACCTCATTGAGTACATCCTGAATTTAAAATCCCAATAACAAATACTGCCAAATTCTCTTATAAAAACTTCTTCAGAAATACCTTCATTCATCGCGAAATTCTCATAAACTTCACCTTTTGGAATTAAAAATCTTTTTATCTCAAAATCCTGTAAATTATAAAATTGTTTAAGGCGATATAACCAGAGTCTATTTTTGAAATTTATCAAAATAAGAAGAAACTCTTCTGTTCCATTGATTTCTTCATATGGTAGATTACGAATTTCTTTGAGGAAATAAGAATAATAACATTGGTCTAAAGCAACTTCAATGTCAATTTTATTACTTCTTTCTTTATATTTTGAAAACGCTAAATTCCAACATTCTTTCCATAATCCCTTTTGCATATAATCATCCAAGCTCTCCATATCAAAACTTTTATCACGTAATTCATCAATAAAAAATCCTTCACCCCCATTTATTATATCCTTAATATCTCTCAACTCATAACCTTTAATATAAGCATCAAAGAAAAAAGCTGATGCTCCGGGTATTTGCTTCCTTACTATCCTCGCAAGAGAAAAAGGGATCATTTTCAAATAACCTTCCAAATCATTATCTAACAGAGGAAATCTTTTAAGAAAAAGCGTTTTCTCAAACCTGTTCCTGAAATCCGAAACCCCTTCAGCTCTCAGAAAACTTTCGATATCTTCAGAAGTCGGAAGAAAAGAGTATATTGCCCTTAATTTTGGATATACTGAATAACCCATTATTACGCTTTTATAGAAGAAGATATTAATTTGGTCAACAATTCTTCCCTCTTATTATCATAGCGTTTCATCCAGTCATTTTTCAATGTTACGTTTTTTTCTTCGACTTCTTTTTTCTCTTTTTCTTGCGTTTTTGAAAGATTTGACTTGTAACGGTCGATTATAAGCTCAGCTTCTTTCTTAGCACGCAAAACAATTTTTCTTGCTTCCTTTTCTGCGTTAGTTTTTATACTATTCGCCTTATTCTGAGCATCATCGATAATTTTTTTTGCTTCTCTTTCGATTTCAATAACTTCCTTAATCTCGTTTTCCATTTTCCTCTCGTCTCTTTTTATATTTTCTGAATTCGACCACTACAAAATAGACAATACCAAATAAAATTACAGCTCTTACAAATATAAAAAACCATAAAATGGCAAAAGAAAGTTTATCCATAAACTAAAATAAAACACATAATAAAAAAGTCAAGGAGGATTTCCACACCAACCACCCCACAAATAATAGGACGCAGATTAACACAGATTAAAAAGGATCTTTATATTTTGTTTTTACTAAATCCCAACCTCTCCATTCCAAATAATCGCTATATATTCAGAATATTTATTTTTCTTTTTAAAAATAAAAAATATTTGGGTGTGGGGAGTAATCAGTGAAGATCTGTGGCTAATTAATCTGGTGCGGGGTAGGGCAATTCAAATCCTGAAAATCTGCGTCTATCTGCGTCCCTTTCTATCATTTCTCGTTCTCGGCTGATTCTTCAAAATTAACGATATCGACACCTTTCAAATAAGGTTTAGTAACGTATTGCTTTACGCTTCCCATTTTTTTTATTATATCTTTTATTTTATTTGCTGAACCCAATATAAAATCCAATTTCTGCTGTGCTAAGGTATCTTTATCTAAATCTCTCTTTAAAATTTCCAGCATACCAAAAATAGAAGTTAAAGGTTGATTTATTTCATGCGCAGCAGCACCGGCAGTTTCAACTAAAACCTTGATCCGTTCAGATTGCAGAACAAGTTCCTGCAATTTTTTCAATCTAAATAATAATCTACTGCGCTCGATCGCATAGTCTAACGAACGCAATAACGTTCTATTATCTACTTCGCCTTTGACAAGATAATCTTGGGCTCCCTTTTTAACAGCTCCAACAGCAACCTCCTCATCATCAAGTCCGGTCAAAACCACAACTGGAACATTGGGTACCATCTCGGAAACTTTCTCGTAAGTTTCAAGTCCCGAACTATCCGGCAAACCAATATCCAATAACACCAAATCAAACTTTTCGTCTTTTATACTCTCTAAAAACTCAGAAAGTTTCTCAACATGAGACACGTCATA
>CAYYUB010000069.1:5710-7539 GCA_964474855.1 uncultured bacterium | reverse complement strand
TTCCAGAGATATAATTCGAAATTCTTAGCAATCCAATCCGCAGCCTTGGAAAGAGGTAACTTTCGAAGTTTAACGAGATTATCCCAGAACAAAGCTTTTGATTTTGCACTTGTCGCAAGCCCCCTCACTTCCTCCACCTGGTCAGGACTTCCTGTACATGGCGCTAAGATGAGAGCTTCTCCTCCTTCTTTAATGGCATACTTAAGCGCCATATCAAAGCAGTTTTGAACACCGTAAATCGCATTGCAGGCAGGAGGCCCTCCCGGTGAGATAACGACGTATTTACTGCGTGGTAAAATAAAAGATGCCAGATCATCAACCGCTTTTGTCATCTGCATGGAAACCTTATCCGGATTACCTGCGGCTATCCATTCTATTGTCGATTTTGTAGAAAACATATCTAAAAGAAAAGCAGGAATATTTTCTTCCTTCAACTTACCACCCTTAAGAATATAACGTTCGGATAATAATCTGACATCCCGGTTATCCTGCGCAAAAGGGTTCTCCTTTCTTGATTCATCTTCATGATAGATAATCCGCCCCGCAGCGCTCAAATCGTGTTTTAAAGCATGTTTATGGGTCGAAGCTATAGTGCCCCGGGAACAAAGACCCGGACAAACCTGCTTATCCACAACACTGTACCCGTTCATATAGTGATATTTGGATTCATGCCCGTAGATCCTTACCTCGGTTTCAAGCCACTTTTTCGAAACTTGTGCATCCGTACCGAGCGGAGTTTTACCCAGATTAATATATTCTCCGCTATCGCATTCATTGACTATAACGCGAACTTCATGAGCAAAATCTTCGGCTGTTTTTTTTATAGTTGATATAAGATTCTCGCAATAGACTTTGGGCTCATGAGTACCATTTGCAATAAAAACATCCACCTTCTCCGGATTTCCATCAAATATTTCTTTCATCATAACCGAAATGATTAATTCCTGAAGACCCCAGCGAAACTCATCACTTATCACCAATCCTACTTTCTTACCGGCAACTATATCCATAACTCTCGGAGAATCGATAGGATTTTTAATTGTCTCTTCCATTTTTCCTTTCATTTCCGATTCAGTCATATTATTAGCAGATTTCTGAGGTTTAATCAGATCTCCCGCGAGGAAATCTTCAGGAACTGAAAGATTAATCTTTTCTTTACCGTAGGTTATACTTAAATTCTTATTCATCAGATAATATTACAATTAGTTTCTAACGTTAAAATCTGCTAATCACTTAAGTCAACCTGGAATATGTTTTTATCCCATCTGCACAAGAACAGTATTTTCTTCTTTCATACCATTAAACGGAATAAAATTACCTTTAATTTCTTTTCCGTTAACGATTATCTTCTTCACTCCCTTCTGGACACCCGAATCGTTTTGAACCTTTATATTGAGTTTCTTCTTTCTGAAATCTCTACTCACGCTAAATTCCTTCCATACCGATGGAATACAGGGATCAATTCGTAGTCCCTCATAATCCGTCTGAATACCGAGAATATACTGGATTGCAGTATAATAAGCCCAGGTAGCCGAACCGCTTAACCAGGGCAGGCGTGACGCACCGTACCTGGGACTATACTTGCTATGTGTATATTGGCAATAAACGTAGGGTTCAATTTGACGTATCTCGGCTTTTGTGTTATATGCGGCCGGCATAAAAGCGCGGAAATACTTGTAAGCCTGATCCCCATTGCCAAGCATCGTCTCGGCAGTAACAGCCCATCCCTGCGTATGACAGAATATGGAAGCATTTTCTTTCATGCCTTTGTTGAAAAGGGACGCTTTTACAACTCTATGATCGGTCTTCTCATACGGCGGACTAACTAC
>CAYYUB010000069.1:0-5610 GCA_964474855.1 uncultured bacterium | reverse complement strand
ATAACGAAGCTGAAAAGCCACAAAAACGGTTTCGCCTTCATAACCGAGTTCAAGACAATCATTCCAGTCTGCATACAAACCGCAGGGAAGCCCATGCGCCCCCATATGATCCAGGCTAAATTGTATAGCCTGTCTCATATGTCCGAGTACCGAATCTTCACCCTTATCCGCATAGGGAAGTACTTTATCGTAGAATGAAATATCACCGGTTTCCTTTACGTATGCAGGAATCGTGTTAAACAGCCACATACAATCATCCGACCTATAGTCTTTTTCATCAGGAGGTTCTTCTTCACCCGGATTGTGAGCCCAAGGTTTAACAACAGGCATTGCTCCACCCGAGGAAACCTGACCCGTTATCATAAGTTCCAAACGCCGGCCTGCCTCTTCAGGAATCAAATGCAATACACCTAAAATATCCTGTACCGTATCACGATAACCCAGACCATCGCGTTCACCGCTATAAACAAGACTGGCGGCTCTCGACCAGGTATAAGTCATAAGGCAATTAAACGGATTCCACATATTCATCATACTATCAAATTCGCCATCTGGTGTCTCGACCGTTATCCCTTCCAACCGGGTATGCCAGTATTTTTTAACTTTGTCGAATTCATCGTGAACCTTATTAATCTCTCCAAATTCCAGAATTGCTTTTTTCCCTTCCACAGATGCTTTTCCGACTCCCATAAGGACGACCAGCTCTTTTGATTCTCCCGGTTCTAAATCAACATCGATCTGCAATGTACCGCAACCATTGTCTCCCTTGGCAAGGGAATTTCCGCATTCGCCATTTTCTACGATTAATGGATTGTGATAAGAACGATAAGGTCCAAGAAAAATGTCGCGATCTGTATCGTAACCGGTAACCTCGGCGCCTGCTACACCAAGAAACGTATGCCTATTGCCATCGTGATTTTCTAAATCACTACTGGAATCATCCGGCAGTAACACATTGATACCATGATCGATTATGTTATCTACCACATCCATACAAAGAATAGACTGAGTATATTGAAGATTAACTAAATCCTGCAACATAAACCAGTTATTAGCATATTCTACAAAGGTAAACAATCTAAGATTACGCTTTTTAGCATCCAGATTCGTGACTTTAAACAACCAGCACTCAAAATAACGGTCTAACGGAACGAAATAAGTCGTTTCGGTTTTTATTGCCGAATATTCAGAGGATATTTTTGTATAAGCAGTTCCGTGCCGGCATTCCGATTTATATTTATCAAGTGATTTACCTACAGGCTGCCATGAAGCAGACCAGAAATCTTTACTTTCTCGGTCATGAATATAAATATATCGTCCGGGTTGATCCATAGGAATCGAATTAAAGCGGAGACGCATAAATCGTCCCTGAGCAGAAGATTTCAAAAAACTGTAACCTCCGGCATTATTCGTAATTATTGCGCCGTATTCCGTAGAACCAAGGTAGTTACTCCATGATTTCGGCGTATCCGGACGTTCTATAACATACTCTTTATTCTTATCATCAAAATACCCGAATTGCATTCTCCATTCTCCTTTCTACATCGGCTTATTGGGATTTACTTTAATGTAGTCAATCAATTCATCTACCCAGGTAAAAGCAAGTGAAGAAGAGGTATCAGCTGAACCGTAAAAAATGGCTATTCTTCCCATCTTTGCACAATGCAGTGTCGCGCAGGGGAAAGTAACATTATCAACAAATCCGGTTCTCTCGTAGGGTGCTTCCGGAGTCAAAATATAATTCTCGCAGTCAACAATAACTTTGGACGGATCATCGATATCCAATAATGCCGCGCCCATACTGTATATAAAACCACTACAAGACTGACACACACCGTGGTATATCAAGAGCCACCCTTCGGTTGTTTCTATCGGAATGGGTCCCGCCCCAAGCTTTACGTTTTTCCACCAATAATGAGTCGTACCCATAACCAACCGATGTTTACCCCAATAGGTCATATCCGGACTCTGGCTTAGATAAATATCGCCAAACGGCGTATGACCATTATCGCTCGGACGGTTAAGCAAAACAAAATTTCCATTTATCTTCCTCGGAAATAAAACACCATTCCGATTAAAAGGCACATAAGCATTCTCAAGCTGGATGAAAGTTTTAAAATCCTTGGTTTTGGCAATGCCAATCGTTGGACCATTAAAGAAATTACACCAGGTAATGTAATAAGTTCCCTCTATCTCGACTAGCCTCGGGTCATAACCGTATAGAATTGGTTTTGCCTGCGAACCGTCCTCATTTTGAAACGTAATAATTTTCTCTTCAATATCCCAATTAATCGCATCTTTACTTCTGCCCAGATGCAAATTGGGATACCCATTCCTGTGATCAGCCCGAAAGACTCCGATAAACTCACCCTTATAAGGGATTACGGCGCTGTTAAAAACCCTCAAACCGTTCAGGGCATCTGTCCCAATCACGGGATTTTTATCGTATCTCCATACAATATCGGTACAACCCGCGGGTTTATCTTGCCATGGCATGTTAGGGAGCGGTTTCCCTATAATCGTGTTTTTCATTCCTTTCTCCTTTTTTTCTTAACGGCTTAGGAAGAACCATTTTGAGTGTCTCCACCGCTGGTTTCTCGCCTCTCTTTTAATTCTGCTTCGATCTCAGCTACGCGGCTCTCATTTAAGGGATATACGAAAGATAATATGAGCAGAGACAAAACACCAAGCCCGGCAGGAATCAAACTAAACAGCATAATTAAACTTTTCAGGCTCTCCAGGGATTGTGCCTGATTTGGTTTAAATCCAACCTGAGACATAAGCATAAGCGCGATATAAGCGCCAATAGCCCATCCCATTTTCTGCGACATGGTGGAAGCGGAAAAGACCAAACCTGTTGCCCTGCGTCCGCGTTTCCACTCAGCGTAGTCGGCTGTATCAGCATACATTGCCCACAGCAGTACACTGAGCGGTCCGCCAGTTATAGAACCTGTGAATTGTAAGACAAAAATCAAGCCGATTTGTTCGGCAGTCATAAAATAAAAAGCAGCTGTGCTTGTTATTGCAATAATAAAAAGGATTATAAATGTCTTTTTCTTACCGATTTTTTTGGCAACCAGGCTGACGAGTAATGCTCCGATTAGCGCTGAAATCTGCCCTACTCCATTAAATAAAGAAGTTATCGTGTTGAAATCGTAGATACGTTTACCAAAGAACGGGAAAGAGAGTTCCTGTGAGCCGATAACATACTTAAAGTAGTGCACTGTAACACTGCTCCGGACAGCCACGAAGAGGATAAAAGTGATGGTAGTGGCAAGTAGAATGAGCCAGGGACCGTTGGTTATCAATTCAAACAGGTCTTTTTTAACGGACGATTTTTGTGTTGGAGGTGGTTGCACCCGCTCACGAGTATTTTTAAAAGCAATAAGAAAAAAAATGATAGCGGCAATGCCGTAAATCACAAAAGTTAATTGCCAGCCGCGCGGATCATTTCCCCCGCCGAGTTTTTTGACCATCGGCAGCAAGGTGAATGAAACGATAGTGCCCGCCAGAAACGCACAAATAAATTTTACCGATGAGACGGTGGTGCGTTCGTTTGAATCCGCCGAGATAACACCGAGTAACGCCGTGTAGGGAATATTGATAGCTGTATAAAGCATCATAATGGCGTTAAACGTAATATAAGCCCAGATAATTTTTCCTGTTGTACCCAGGTTGGGAACAGTGAAAGCGAAAACTCCGGCGACTGCGAACGGTACACAAAGCCAGAGTAAATAGGGGCGAAATTTCCCCCACCGGGTTTTTGTGCGGTCGGCTAGCATACCCATTGCAGGGTCGTTGATACCATCCCAGACACGACTCATAAGAAACAGGGTAGCCGCAGCAGCAGCCGGAATAACAAATACGTCTGTGTAAAAATAAGTGAAGTACAACATGAAGGTCTGCCAGTACAGCACCGAAGCAAGGTCCCCAAAACCATAACTAATTTTTTCCCTCATTAACAGTTTGTTATTATCTGGACTCATATATTTCTCCTTGTTTGATTTGTCTTTTTAATTTTATTGGGTTTTTCGTACATTATGTTTTTTCCAGTTTATCATACCAGTTAAATTTCAGGAAGATCGAAGTCACCAAGAGGATACCGATGCTTATATACATTCCCGTGAACTGTCTTATTATAAGATATATGGGAATCAGAACAAAAGTCATCTGCCAGACGGTTCCTACGATTACGTTTACCATGTCACGCGAAAAATCTTTATTTCTCTCAAAACTGGGATCTACTTTCTTGACCTTTTCATATATAGGTTTCCATAATCCCCAGGGCCGTACTTTTTTATAGAAGTCCATCAAAACTTCATCTTGCTCCGGAGCCGTCATTAGGGTTCCTATAATAGAGGCAGCCGTACTTATCAACAGCACAAACGGGAAAAGAGCAAGATTTAATTGAATTCCGAATAAAATATCCGGATTTCCAAAAGCAAAAGGCAATATTATAGCCGCCCCCATTCCGGAAACCATACCCCAGAAAAATCCGTAACCGTTAAATCTCCACCAGTACCACTTGAGAATATTGGGCGCTACATATCCACCCCAGAGACCGGATACAATCCACATCGTAATCTGATGTATCGATTTTCCCAACATTCCGAAAATGAAACCCAGAATTATAAGCAAAAATGTACTGAGGTAACTTATTGTAACATATCTTTTTTCCGAAGCGCCCTTATTTATATATCGTTTGTAAATATCGTTAACTATGTAAGAGGCACCGCAATTAAGTGTTCCGTCATAAGTGCTCATAAAAGCGGAAATAAGTCCCGCGAGTATCAGCCCCACAAGACCCACAGGTACGAAATTATGCACCACAAAGGGAAAAATCTGCTCGAAGTCAACACCCGCACCCATCGCGCTAAGCTGGGGACTGAAGAAAACCAAACCCAAAACACAGATACCCGTTACAAGCAGATAACGCGGGAAAAACAATACAACAGTAACAAACCAGCTCATAAGAGAAGCTTCCCTGGGATTCTTGCTTGCGAGTATTTTTTGCATGTCATAATTCGGAGCCGGTCCCGCGCCGCTTACCAGCACTCCTTTGAAGAGCATCATCATAAGAACAATACCGGCTAACGAAAAACCATCACTGGCTATTCTGTCATTTATAGCTGGCATCAAATTTGACCAATCCAGACTAAGACTACTCCATCCGAACCGGAGGCTGTCCCAACCCGCAGGTATTGCCGCCTGTATAGCATCGAAAGTGGTATGGGTAAATGCGATATAACCAATGAATACAGATACGACCGTAAGTATAAAAAACTGAAATACGTCGGTAATTAAAACCGCGAACAAACCACCCATAATAGTATAAATACTCGCGATACTCATTATAATTATTCCGTATGTATTAGCGGAAAGCTCCCACGGCAAGAATATCTGAGAAAATTTGCCTATCCCCTGGAAAGCGTACGCGAGAAATCCTATTGTACTTATAATAGCAAAAATAACAACACTAATGTCGGAAAGCTTTGCTCCCATGTCGCTGCCGAATCTGGTTTTTATCCACTCAGCACCGGTTATAACATTAGAACGTCTAAGCCATTTAGCAAGATATACCATCAGAAAAACCTGGTTGAACACGGGCCA
>CAYYUB010000068.1:0-7578 GCA_964474855.1 uncultured bacterium | reverse complement strand
AAAAAATCAGTAGTTGCAGTAAAAAGACCTGAATTAAATAGATCTTTTACCCTAACCTCCCGGATGTGTTTTAAATATATTTCTCCTCTGGAAAGCTTGTCGATCTTTCTCACGTCAATGTCAAAACCAATAGTCGTATAACCGGCACGCACAAATTCCATCGCAAGAGGTAACCCGACATAACCCAACCCAATTACTCCAAGGACTTTTTCGCGTTTCTCTTCATTCTTTTTCATAAAGTGAATATATTACTACTTTCTTATGTGTCAAGACTAATTACCACACAACCCTCATTTTTTCAACCACAGAGAACACAAAACCCTTCATCCACACCAAATTTGAACCACGAGATTTCACAAGATTAACACAAGATTTTCTGTTTCTTTAAAAACCCACCCCAACAACGAATGATTAGCCACGGATGAACACGGATATAAAAAGGATATAAAATATTTTTTATTTAATAACAATAATATAGGGTAAGTGAGGGGATCTGTGTCTATCGGTGAAAATCAGTGGCTGTTATTAATTAAATCCTCTGTGGTTAAAGATTTCGGGAGGCAGGCAATAATAGTTATGAGTGTACATGAGTAAATGGGTTAATGGGAAAGTTAGCGCCGCATACTTGATTTTAAAATTCTTTTTCCTATATTCGTATAACCATGTATAAATATTTTAAGAATATCAGGAGGGTTCTCAAAACAATAAATAATCCTTTAAAAAAATCCGAAAATGTTTCCGAGAAAGATAAGCTTGAAAGAGAATTTTACGATAAAGAGGCTGAAAAGTATCTGCAAAATTTTGACGAAAATCTATTCCGATATGACGAAAACGAACCTTTCCCTCCAAGACATAAATTTTTCTATTCATTATTGGAAAACATTAAAGGGAAACATATACTTGATTGCTGCTGCGGATGGGGCTTCACTTCGGTGAAGCTCGCAAAACGAGGAGCTTTTATTTCAGGGATAGATATCTCCCCTAAAACGATAAAACTGGCAGAAAAAAATGCACGGTTCAATAATGTATCCAAATTTATAAAATCAAAAATTATGTCGGTTCAACAGATGTCATTCGATGACAACACTTTTGACTATGCTGTTGGCCTTGGAGCCTTACATCATTTAAATTTAGAACTTGTAGGGAAAGAAATCAGCCGGGTGTTGAAACCGGGAGGAAAGGCTATTTTTCTTGAACCAAGGATTCCCTTCAGATGGATTATGGCTTTTAGAAGCGTAACTCCAATAAATTGTTACGAATCTCCGGGAGGAGGATCTTTAAGTGACAGAGAAGTATATGAATTTTCGCGTTACTTTTCAGACTACAGAGTTTATTATTTTCTACTACTAAGAAAATTTTTCAGGTTTCCTCTTTTAACTAAATTTGCCTCCAAAACGGACAAGATTGATTACTTACTTATCAACAAACTCCCGATTTTAAGAAAATTTTGCTGGGCTTTCGTCCTTGAGTTCACAAAATAGAACTGATTTCATTATATTTCTCGTGTCAAAACAAAAAAAATAGAGAACAACAAAAAAATCTTGTGTTAATCTGTATAATCTGGTGGCTAAATTTGGGAGCATGCGTGGTAGCGGAAAGCGGATTGCGGATAGCGTTTTTCAGCCTTGACAGCAAAGATTAATAATTTAACTTTCTCTCAATGAAAAAAGAATTTGCTTCCATCCCATTTTTCGGACCCGGAAAAAAAGTAATCGATATTGGTTGCTGGGATAATATCGAACCCTCAATAACACTGGCTTCAAAAGGAACCACTGTTTTCGCGATAGATCGATACCAAAAAATGTCGGATTTCAAACAAAAATTACTTAATTCCGTAGAAAATAAAAAAGTCAGCAAAGAAATTTCAGAAAAAATCATTCCTTTAAAAGCAAACGCAATAAACCTGCCTTTCCCGGAACAATGTATTGATGGAATACTTTTCCTGTACTCAGTATCCTGGCTTGAACAGTTCGGAACGGAACCTCTAATAGCTTATAGGGAAGCCATACGGGTTTTAAAAGACGAAGGACTCGTAATTATAACGGAATCGAATATCCAGCGCGCAGAAATTCAGGAGAAATTTCTTAATACTATGATGAAAACGGAAAGAAACGGCAATGTAATCATAGGGAAAAAATTCGCACCAGAAGAAAAACTTTTTTAATATCACCGCAGAGACACAGAGGACGCAGAGAAAAAAAAGAATATATGCTTGTTTAAAACCCATCCCACAACCCTAAATTAATCTCACACAAAGGCACGAAGGCACGAAGAAAAACAACAAAAAATATATATTTTTGTTTAAAACCCAACCTTACCAAAACAAAGAGAAACAACAAATAGCACAAATTACACAAATAAAAAAATTAGTCGTTTTTATCAAATCCCAATCCCCAAATCCAAAATCCTAAAGAATTGCCACGGATTAACACTGATCTCTTTTTCTTGATTTAACAATTCTTGATTTGACTATTGACTGAACTGATTTTCTACCTTAATAAAAATATTTTTCCAGTTTCTTTAAAACCCGGTGTTTCAAGTTTTATAAAATAAACTCCGGAAGGTAAATTATTACCATATCTATCTTTTCCATCCCAGGTCTCTGTATAAAACCCTTTATTTCGTTTTTCATCTACCAATGCTATAATCTTCTGACCGAGCATATTATAAACTTCTAAACAAACATCTATTTCTCTATGTACTTCATATTGTATATCAACACCCTTCCCAAAGGGGCTTAAATTCCACTTCAATAAAGAAAAATCTTTTTGACTCGCTTCATCGTCTTCTTCAATACCCGTATAATCAGATTTAATTTTTATAACTATTATTTCAGGCCACCAAAATGGCATATACGTTCCCAAAACCACATATCCACTATCAAGAGTATTCCGTACCGAATAACCATAAGTTTCATACCCTAAACTACCAAAACGATAATGCCACATTTTGTTACCGTCAGAATCTGTTTTTATAGCGCAGAGATAAGAAGTATTAATCATATCTTGCTCCTCTTTTCCTGAACCAGCAATTATAAATCCGAAATCCGGTGTTTCACAAACTGATCTTCCTATACTATTTCTCCAGCTCCCATTACCACCAAAATAATTAAATTTTCTCGTCCATAGAGTATCTCCTATGGAATCTACTCTTACCAAATACATTACAGAGGCGGATATGCCCGTTATTATGTAACCTTTATCAGATGTTTCTTTAACTGAATTCCCTATACTCCCTCCATATTTTCGAACCCATAAACTATCTCCCATGGAATCCGTCTTTACAAGGTAAACGTCATTATCTTTAGAACCAGTTACAATGTATCCACCATCTGATGTCTGTTGAGAAAATTTTGCACTTCCACCATAACCTTTTGCCCAGAGACTGTCCCCATCAGCGTTAGTCTTTAAAAGATGTCCATCTCCTGCAGCGATATAACCACTATCTGTAGTCTGTTGAACAGATCCAATCCCATTAAGACTATATCTTTTAGCCCATTCAGCAAACCCCATCGAGTCAGTTTTTATCAATCGCCGACTTACCGCAATAATAAAGCCGCCATCAAATGTCTGCTCTACGAAATTCCCAGCACCCCATCCGGAATCACTATAGTTACGCGCCCAGAGACTATCACCATAAGAATCTATCTTAAGTATATACATACTGGACAAGTCCACATCACCAGCTATAAGAAAACCGCCATCAGAAGTCTGACAGATTGATCTGGCACCACGATCATTCCTATAAAATTTACGCCATTCCGTTCCGGGAAATTTAGCAAATAGAACTATATTTAAGGAAAAAACAATAATGCAATACTTCATAATTACACCTCCCTATATATATGATATATTATAAAAGGCATGTGTCAAGTTTAATTTCAACTATTAAATAGTTTAATCCTTTGATGACTGAAACAACCAAACAATTTGAACGATTTGACATTTTATTGATGTGAAGAAGATAGTAGAAAGAAATATTGAGAGTTGATCTTTATTTAATTATACGAATAAATCAAATTTACAAATTGACAAGAAAGAATTTTTTATTATATTAAAAATCATGTCAAACAAAGGAAAAAAGAAAGGTGAAATATTTAGAAGTTTTCCCCTTGTTAATTTAATGAATATTAAAGGTGTTCAATTAATATGTTGAATACAAAACACATAGCGAAGTTTTTGATGAAAATTTTAGAAAATCATCCGACCTTTCAGATAGAAACTGTTGGAGAAAAAAATGAGGTTTTTAATCATAAATGTTTTTTAGACGGTTCAGCATCTGATAAACAAGCTATAATGCTGAAATCTTCAAAAAGTAAATATAGAAGCGAACTGTTATATCCTTGGGATAATTACTTTGATCTTGATATTTCTTTATTCCTTAAAGGAAAGACAGCTTTAGATTTGGGTTGTTTTACTGGGGGGAGAAGCGTTGCATGGTTTGAAAAGTGTAAACTGAAACATATAGCAGGTATTGATGTACAACAGGTTTATATAGATGCTGCAAATCAATTTGCGAATATACATAAAATTAAAGCCGATTTCAAGCTAGGTTTTGGTGAGTCTTTACCCTTTGAGGATGAAGTTTTTGATGCTATCTTGACATTTGATGTGTTTGAACATGTTAGGGATCTCCAGAAAACTCTTAATGAGTGTTTCCGAGTTTTGAAACCCAGCGGTAGATTGTTTTTGGTTTTTCCAGGCTATTTTAATCCTATCGAACACCATTTAAGTATTGTTACAAAAGTTCCTTTTATTCATTATTTCTTTAGCGGGAAAACCTTAATTAAGGCATATAATGAAATACTGGAAGAACGTCCTGACGAAGAAGCATATTGGTATAAACGTCAATCCTCAACATTAGAACCCTGGGAGCGATGTAATGGTATAAACGGAACAACTTTATTTCAATTTAAAAATATGATCAAGCAAATGGATTGGGAAGTCATTCATCAATCAAGAAAGCCTATTGGTTCTGTAGGTCGAAATATATCTAAAAAGGCTCTCATAAGGATTCTATCAAAATTATTCCTACCTTTAACTTACTTTCCAGTTACACAGGAAGTATTTTTACATCGTATCACATATATCTTGGAAAAAAGATAAATATAAGACAAAAAACCTGATTTTAAATTCCGTTTGCAAACTATCAGTACAAATCAATCCTATCTTCCCACTGAAACAACCGTCTTTTCAATACTCCTTGCTCCGCCGTCAGCGTCTTCAATCAATAAAAAAACTATGTAAAGACCGGTCGGTACTGTTTCGCCTCTCTTGTCTTTTCCATCCCATATCCACTCTCCTCTTTCCCCTCCATAGTTTTCTGAATTATCCTGTAAAAGATGCCCTCTCCTATCATATATTTTGACAGTCACTTCATTTCTCAGGTAAGGAAGATTAAAAGAAATCACACAAGTTTCACCTACCCCATCCCCATCAGGTGTAAAATGCTCAGGAGTTACTGCAAGAGAAACGTCCGTTCTCTTATACTCGGCGAATACTGAATTTACCTCTCCCGGCGTACCACCTTCCCCTACGGACTGCCCCCAATTTGTGGGATTATCGGAAGATATTTCCGGATTAATCCTTTCCAAAGAATAATTTCTCTCGGAATCACCAGAAGAATAAACTACCCTATCTAAAACAAACCCATTCTCATCAAATAAAAAAACACTATCCCCACTGTTAGAAAACGAAAGACTCATTTCTAAAACAGAAGAAGGAATTTCCCCGTAATAACTCAAAAAAGAAGCAGAATCCGAAGATATTACAAGATAATCTCCGGGAAGAACTTCAACCCCCGAAGAAGAAACACCATCTATTCTAAAAGAATCTAATAAAACCACATATTCAGACCTATTAAAAAACTCTACCCATTCGGGCGGTCCACCTGGCGCATACATAATCTCATTTATAACAAAGCCCGATATTCCATCTCCTATCCTGACCCTTCTAAAAATAGTTTCACCTATCAAATCAAAACCAATAATATAAACACCTTCTGATAATAGCGAAAAATCAATTCGGAAGGAAGAATCCTGCGAAATATCGAGAAGAGTAAAAGTATTAATTAACTCTCCTGCATCAAGAATCCTATTTTTATTCTCGTCATTAAAAACCTCTATCGTTCCGCTTAATGCCACATCATGAGAATTAACCAAAAGAACCGATATATTATTGCCCAGAACCCAGAGAGAATCAAATAAGAAATCGGGAGCCGAATAAACCGAATTCTCTCTTCCGGGTGTAGAACCGGAAACATCTTCACAAGCCCTCCAGTTCTCAGGAATATCACCGCTATAAGGGTAACCCCTTTCTATGGAAATTCCATCTCCCGGATTAGAAGGATTATAATATGTAGAAACCGTATCTCCAGCCGGAGAGATAAGGGCAATCGGATCCGTAGTTGCAAGCCCATTTCCTATTGCAGCATCACCCACTGTAAGCAAAATACAGGAAGGAACGCCGTAGGGCATATAATTCTCACCCGAATCTACATACTCGGGATCCAATATAAGCGCAAATTCTCCCGGCAAAACAATAGCGATAGAATCTCCGGAAAGAGCATGGAAAGGAACAATTTCATCAACAGCATCAAAATCAAAATCCGTAATCTCCCAGCCATTTAAATTTACCGTGTCGGGACCCGTATTAAAAACTTCAATGAACTCATTCCTATCCTCAGGAGACCCAGCCCTACTAGAACCGAGAGGGTTTGACATTACCTCGTTGATACAAACAGTAGAAAATAACACAAATAAAAAATACATCTCGATTCATTATAGAAGAAAAATATTGATTGTCAAGAACTATCCTTAATGGCAAAAATGGAGAATAAATATTTATTTAACCATAATAAAATTACAAAAATGGCAAAACTTTACCATGTGGAAAACTTGTTGGAAAAATTCTACCCATGGGATAATTGACTGATTACCAACATCTTAAACCATATAACTTATCCACAACGTTTTATTATAAATCCTTCACTATTAGGAACTTAACAAAAGCGCAAGGTAATAATAGAAATTGTATCGCTTATCAACTTTTTTATATCGGATTTTCCCCTAACGGAAATCTCTTCGTGGAAAATCTTGAAATACCCCAACTGTAAAACAAAAAATTCTTAAAAAAAATTTTTAGAATTTTTTTATAGAGAATAAGCTTAGAGATTTTGGACGCTTGAAAAAGTTAATAAATTGTGGAAGATAAGTTATTGATAAGCAGCATCATAGAAAAATACTGGGCGTAGGGCTGAATTATAGCTTCGCGAAATTAAAAAAGCATCCTTTTTATAAAAGAAACCCGGGAGGATTCACCTCTCCGGGTTTCTTATTAGAAATCTATATTCTCTCTAAAAAGCAATCTTACTGGGTAAAAATATTGCCAAAACCCCACTGCAACTGAACCATTAACAAGTTAATATCACTCATGTCGCTCTCATAAATAGTTTTCTGTCCTTGAATTTGCAGCATAACTTGAGGTTTATCCTTTGCGTCTCTAACGATATTCCAGTTTAATCCACCGATAATACGCGTATGACCATCATCCGCAATATCGCCGTTTTCGTCCCACATAT
>CAYYUB010000067.1:0-7686 GCA_964474855.1 uncultured bacterium | reverse complement strand
AAAATACGAATATATTTAAATATGCAAATTGAATTTGCCTTTAGGCAACACGCCCTCATGACACTTGACACATGACTATTTTATGCGCCTTTGCGGTAGTATTAGATTTTAGAGGTTGTGATGGGGTTTCAAATTTTGATTTCCGACTTTTTTTATTCTCCCTTATTTCGTAGTCGTACCGCGGTTCCGTAGGCAAGGAGTTCTGCTGCGCCCTGCATAACGGAAGAAGTCGTGAAACGTATCCCGATTATGGCGTCGGCTCCAATACTTTTTGCATCTGCTATCATTCTATCGAGTGCCTGTTCTCTTGATTCGGCAAGCATTTTTGTGTAATCTGTGATCTCTCCCCCGACTATGTTTTTTAACCCTGCCATAATATCTTTTCCGACGTGTCTGGCGCGAATTGTGTTTCCTCTTACCAGTCCCAGAACGTCCGTGATTTCTTTTCCGGCAATTTCGTCAACTGTAGATAGTATCATCTTTTAACCTCCTTAGAATATTTATCGGTTTTGTATAGAGTTAGTCTTTCTCTTAGAACCGAAACAAAAAGGATTGCAAGACCCAGTATTAGGGCAATAAGACCAACTTTTGCGTAGAGTGCAATCTGTGGGTCTTGAATTAATTCTTTTATAAACTGGAAGCCTAAAAAGGTAAAGGTTAAGATAGCTCCAATTGAAAAAATAATCCATCCTATTCCCCTTTCCAGTTTATTGTAGAGAGAGCTCCAATATTCCTCCCATTCCCTTTCAGGGTTAATTGGTTCTAGCATATCAATCGCCTCCTTTAGTTTATCTATTTCTTTTAGTTCTTTTTCGGTTTTGTTGTCTTTCAGAATTAATTCTTTAAGTTCCTTTTTTTCTTCTTCGGATAGATTTCCGTCGAAGTATTTATTTTTAAGTTCCTCTTCTCTATTCATTTCTCATATACTCCCTGAGTAAGGCTTTTCTCGCATAGTAGAGTCTGGACATTATTGTTCCTTCAGGTAACCCGAGGGCATCTGATATTTCTTTGTAGCTCATTTCTGCGTAATGGCGTAGATAAATAATTTCCTTTTTTTCTTTATCCAATTTCGAAAGAGCTTCCTGCAATTTTTTTATTTTTTCCTTTTTTTCTAAATGCTCTTCCGGAGAAACAATGCTTTTGAGGGGTAAACCGCTTTCCTTTTTTTCTTCTTCTCTCTTTTCTTTTTTGAATCTAGTTAATGCCTCATTTTTAATTATAGCGTACAACCATGGAAAGAAAGGACTTTTAGTATCAAATCTTTTCATCCCTTTCCAGGCGTTCACAAATCCCTCTTGAGAAATGTCCCATGCGTCAGTCGGATTCTTTGTATAATAGAGTGCCACATTGTAAGCTTTTTTCATATATTTTTTAACCAGTTTTTCATAAGCTTCCATATCACCCTTTTTAATTTTTTTAATCAATATCGAATCATCCATAAGTATTAATCCTTTATTTGTTTTTTATTCAAAAATTTCTTAAATTATAATGAAATATGGAGAATTTACAAGAGATTATAAAGTAGGCTTCAAATATTATTAAAGGATTACTTTGATTTTTGTGGTTTATTGTTTCCTCTGAAATTAAGAAGATCATACATCTTTTTGAAGCCGTTGGTTCGTTGGTTGGGTTAAACGACCTAACAAAACCACGGTCTAACGATCTAACGGCTATATTTACGATGTATTGCTTCTTTGCTACCCTACAGAATAAATATAGCAACAATTGCAGCTACAATGCGACAGAAATTACAACGACAAGAGCTATAATAAAACCAACCCACACAAACAGATTATCCATTAAAAGATTCATTTTTCCTCATAGTTGTTCTGAGTTTATCCGGAGCGAAATAAATGTCAAGGCTAATTGGGAGCAAAAACCAATGCTGTTTGCCTAACCGACAGGCTATCTGACTACGCTCTTGACTTTTTAAAAGGTAAAGTTAGTTTATTTAAAACAGATTTATCTAAAATTTTTTAAATATAGGAGGAGTCTAAATGATAAATAAAGATTTGTTGGATATACTGGTTTGTCCAAAGTGCAAAGGTTCCTTGAGATTGGATAAAGAGAAAGAAAGGTTGATTTGTGATGAATGTAAACTTGCATATCCAATCAAAGATGATATACCTGTGATGTTGATTGAGGAAGCCGAAAATTTATGATTTTATTCTGTTTGCTTTCTTTTATTACTGTTCTTTCCGATACGCCAGATTCTCTGGTTATTAAGTATTCCGCAGAATACAAAAAAAATACAATTGGAGATAAAGTCCGATATGATTTGAAAGATGGGGGAGTCTTTCCCGAAGAAAAGGGTTTCCCCGCATTGGTTTCAGTTAGAAGAAAGATATTGACCCCGGTAAAAGGCAAAATCGAATTGAGGTATAAGGTTTTAAGTACCCGTACCGAGAGAGAAATACCAACGGTTCTTCAACGTTATGGAGAAGATGAAACAGGAAAAGTTCCAAAGGTTTACACTCCGCTTCCGGTAACAATAAGTAAAAACAGGCCTTCCCCGCATGGTAATGCTACAATTCTGATAAATCCTTTTTCCTTTGACGGCAGAAATGTAAAGATTAGAAGTTCTATTTTGATTAAGGTATATTTTAGAGGCGGGAAATGGATAAGTCCAAGGGGGTATCAGATGAGAAATTCTAATCTTTTCTTGAATAAGATTAGAGGAGAGAAGATAAGAACATCAGCCATTAGCAGCCTCCGACAGGGAGCTTTCTTATATGTAAAATTAAAAACTACAATGGAAGGATTATATGAGGTTACACCGGAGGATCTGCAGGAAGTGGGAATAAACCCTTCTTCAATTGACCCTTATAGAATAGAAATTCTTGGCGGTTATGATAAGATAATGAAGTGGAGAATGGATAGTCTGGAAGCTATGGATACACTTCCAACTGTATTACCCGCAATATATGAAGTTGATGAAGATGGAGTTTTTGAAGAGGGGGAAAGAGTTGTTTTTTATGCCCATTCTCTTTCCGGATGGAACAGAAATCAATTCGCATCGAACAAATTTTTTTATTATCACCCTTATACGGATACAAATGTTTACTGGTTACGTTTCAATGGAGAAAACACTTTAGAAATGGAAGAAATTTCACAGACGGGTGGAGCGAATATTCTTCATTTTACCGATACGCTGCATCTTGAGGAAAACGAATATAGCCCTTTAAAGAGCGGACTCGTGTGGGGATGGAAGGAATTGAATACAACAGGAGGCACTTCGCAAGGAGATGCCGATAATTTGCAAACTACTTTTAATGCGCTGGATGCATATAATAATGGAACTATAATTTGTGTTGCTTTTTATCCCAAGAATAGAGGTACTTATAATTTCGAGATTTTTTTAAATGGTGAAAGTAGCTCCAAAACAATTTCTGCCGGGTCCTATCCGGGAAGTCAAAGAACCGTTTTTATAGATACTATAAATGCGCTCAATTCAGGTTTGAATGATTTAATTGTGACGCTCCGGACTTCTGAGCAATCCATAATTATGGATTATGTAGAGGTGATATACGAAAGAAGATTAATTGCTAACGGGAATAAATTATTGTTAACGCAAGGCCAATCTACAATAAGAAATTATACTGTAGAGGGGTTTTTAAGCAATCCTTATGTTTTAAACGTTAGCAATTCCAGAGAACCTTTTTTAATATCTCATACTTTCAGTAATGGTAATGCGAATTTCGGAGCAGATTCAGGAAAAATATTATTGCAATCTTTCCCTCATTCTGTTGAGGGTATATCTTTGGCAGATCCTACAACTCTACTTCAAGGTGGGGCTGACTGGGTTGTTATAACCGTAAATCAGTTTATGCCGCATGCTTCGAGATTAAAGATTTTGAGAGAAAACCATCTCAGAGGTATTCCTTCGCCTTTAACTAAGGTTGTAAAAATAGATGATATTTATAATAATTTTTCCTATGGAATTAGAGATCCCTCCGCTATAAAGAGGTTTTTATACTGGACTCAGGAAAACTGGAATCCACCTGTTAGTTATGTCTTATTGTTTGGTGACGGCAGTTATGACGATAAAAATTTAACGGGAATAGGAAAAACATCTTTTATTCCTATTCATACCGAGGGCACGACTGTTGCCCAGGGCTCCGGATATCTTACCTCAAATGCCTCCTGCGATAACTGGTTTGTGGATTTCAACGAAGACGGAAGGGTACCGGATATACCTATTGGTAGGGTAACTGTCTCCAATGTGTCGGAAGGTAAAGAATGGGTGGATAAGTTGATAGACTACGAGAGTAGTACAGGTGATTGGAGAATGAGAATAATTCTTTTAGCTGATGATGCTGTTAAGGGAGGTGTATCTCCCGGAACAGAGAAGGTACACACTCAATATATGGAGGTCATTTCTTATCTATTACCCGAGTGGGTTTACAAGGACAAGGTTTATCTAATGGAATATCTCATGGAATCCGGTACAAAGCCGACTGCCAAACAGGCTCATCTTGAATCAATGGAAGATGGGGCGCTTGCAGGGTTTTATCTTGGACATGGTAACCTCAGGCAGCTAACTGATGAAGTGGTGCTTCAGATTCAGGATATTAATTCTTTGTCCAACTGGAGGAAAGCACCTTTGTATTACTTTGGTTCTTGTGACGTTGGCTATTTTGAAAGACCAGATGAAGATTGTATTGCGGGTTATTCTAATCTGTATAAGGATGGAGGGAATATTGTTTCAATTGCTGCGGGAAGAGCTACCCAATATGCAGATAATGGTGAGTTGGGAAAAAGAATAGCGGGATATGTTTTTAACGATTCGGTGCCTACTGCGGGAGATGCTTTTCTTTTTGCGATGGAGGGAGGAGGGCATAAATCTTATACGTTTTTCGGAGATCCTGCCACTTCGATACTTATAGATTCCGTCCCGCTTGACGTTACAATACCTGATACCGCTGTGGGCGGATTGCCTTTAGAGATAAAAGGAGAGGTTCGCAATTCAGCCGAAAAATTTTTCTGTTTTATAACTGAGGCGAGTTATGATACTACCTTAGATGCATTGGAAGGCGCGATAGAGGATTCCATTATACCTGTTTTGATAACAAAAGAGGGTAAAACTTTGTTCAGAGGCAGTTCTCTTGTAGCCAATGATTCATTTGTGGTAAAAGTAAATATACCCTATGATATTGAGGCGGATTCAGGCAGGATTAGTCTTTATTCGAGAGGGGAAAAGGAATCATATAGTTCCTCTTCTATATATTTTGTTGAGGGTTCAGTGCCCGGAGATTTACTTCCTCCTTCTTTAGAATTTAAAATAAATGATAGAATTGTGAGAAGAGGGGATTTGATCCCCTCTTCAGGGGAGATGATTCTTGTTGTTAAAGATAGCAGTGGAGTGGATTTAAGATCGAAAGCTAATCTTCAGGTCATAGTTAATGAGGTGAATGAATTTTTTTTGGCAGATAGGTTTTCTTATATAACCGGGAGTTCAACAACAGGCGAGGCTACATTTTCTTATGAAGCTCCATTTTCATCTGATTCCATCAGCCTTGAAGTATATGCCAAGGATAATGCGGGGAATATAGCTAACGAAGAGATATCTTTCAGAATAGGAGAGGAAGAGTTGCTCTGGAATGTTGATAATTATCCGAATCCAATGAAAGACAAAACAATTATAGTCTATCATCTTTCCGAGGAAGTGTCCGTAGAGATAAAAATATTTACAATAGCCGGAAGATTGGTAAAAGAGCTTCAGCCGGGGGTTTCCAGTTATGGCGCAAATTATGTGGAATGGGACGGTAGGGATAGGAAGGGTAGAAAGGTTTCTAATGGTGTTTATTATTACGCGATAAAAGCAGGTGGCGCTGAACCATATTATGGTAAGATAGCAGTAATAAGATGAAAGTGATTGGTGTTATAGGTGGAGCGAAAGTTTCGAAGGACATTTATCGGGTTGCCTTCAGAATGGGAGAATTGATAGGAGAAAGGAATTATGTTCTTATAACCGGTGGATTAGGGGGAGTTATGGAAGCAGCTTCAAAGGGAGCGAAGGAAAAGGGAGGGCTGGTTATTGGAATATTACCCGGGAATTCCGGATCCTCTGCTAATAGGTGGGTGGATGTGCCAATAATTACGGGCATGGGTCACGCTAGAAATGTAATTATTGCACAAAGTGCGGATATATTAATAGCAATCGATGGTTCCCTGGGCACGCAGAGCGAAATAGCTTTTGGAAATATATACAAAAAGAAAATAATAGGAATAGAATGCAATATCCCTCTTCCTTTCGAAAAGGTTGATTCTCCGGAAGAAGCGATAAAGAAAGTAGACGAGTTCTTTTCCTGAACAAAGAATTTACCGCAGAGTCGCAAAGGGCGCAAAGCCCACCACATCACAACTTTTATTTTATTTATTTTTGAAAACCAACCTCTATTTTCTTTGTTTTTTCTCTGCGTTCTCTGTGGCTTTGCGGTGATATCAATATTTTTGTTTCAGTCTTTTCGTGTGTTTCGTGGTTAAAGAAGAGTGGGGAGGGTGTTTTCCCTTGACAACAATAAAAGTTTTTCTATATTTGTTCGGTAATACAAATCAAAGGAGATTTACATGAATTTGGCTCTTATCGGTTTAGGAACTGTAAATAGAGGTTTATTAGAATTACTTCTTGAGAAAAGAGATTCTCTTTCAAAGGAATACGACTTTGCTCCTTTAGTTACAGCTATTTCTGATCCTATTGTTGGTTCGGTTTTTTCTGAGAAAGGAATCAACATCGAAGAAATATTGTCTTTATTAATGAAGGAGAATAACATTAAAAATTATTCTGATGGTATAAAGGGTTGGAATTCGGAGAAGACAATAAAAGAATCAAATGCGGATACAATTGTAGAAGCAATTCCTACAAATTTAGAAACGGGAGAACCCGGTTTATCTATACTGCGGACCGCTTTAAACGATAAAAAGAACGTTGTAACCACAAATAAAGGTTCCATAGTTCTTGCTTATAGGGAATTGAAAAGTCTTGCGGAGGAGAACGGAGTATTCCTTCGTTTTGAAGGAACGGTTCTTTCCGGAACTCCTGTGATAAGCCTTGTTGAATCTACCTTTAAGGGTATAACGATTAAAGAAGTCAGGGGCATAATGAATGGAACTGCCAATTATATTCTAACCAAGATGGAGATTGGTCTTTCCTATGAAGAAGCCTTGAAGAGAGCAAGAAAGAAAGGCATTGCCGAAGAGCAGCCTGAAGCCGATATAAAAGGATGGGATGCTGCCGCAAAAATAGTTATAATTGCTAATGTTCTTATGGGAGGCGATTTAAAATTCAAGGAAGTGTCTATAAAGGGTATTGATACGGTAACGGAAAAGGATATAGTCAAGGCTCTGGCGGAACGGAAACACTGGAAACTTATAGCTGCGGCAAAGAAAACTGAAGATAAGATAATAGCTTCAGTTGCTCCGGAGATTTTAAGTGATCAGGATCCCCTCTCTAAAATAACGGGTTCGATAAACGCGATAAATTTTACTACGGATATCCTGGGAAATATAATGGTTTCGGGTCCCGGAGCGGGTAAGAGAGAAACGGGTTATGCTCTTCTCTCTGATTTACTTTATATAAACGAAAAAAGGAAGAGATAATGGCAAGAACAAGAGAAAGGTGGAGTTCAAGATCTTCTTTTCTTTTTGCTGTTATTGGTTCGGCGATAGGTCTTGGTAACGTATGGA
>CAYYUB010000066.1:0-7828 GCA_964474855.1 uncultured bacterium | reverse complement strand
GGGCACTTGAAATAAGGAACAAAAAGTCTATATTAGGAAACGATGAAAAAGATAGGGGATTGTAAGTGGTTAATTGAAAAAGAGGGAAAGATGAGAGTTCCGGGAATTGTTTATGCTTCCGATAAAATCTTTCAAGCTATGCAGACAGATAATTCGATCAATCAGGTTCGTAACGTTGCGCACTTGCCCGGGATACAGAAATATTCACTCGCGATGCCTGATATTCACTGGGGTTATGGCTTTCCGATTGGCGGAGTAGCTGCAATGGATACTGAAAATGGAGTGATTTCACCCGGAGGCGTGGGTTTCGATATAAATTGTGGTGTCAGAGTTATAAGAACAAACCTTAAAAGTTCCGATCTAAATGGGAGGAAAGAGCTGCTTACTAATAAAATGTATTCAACTATTCCGTGTGGGGTGGGGTCAAAGAGTGATATTGACGTTTCTTTTTCTACACTAAAAAATGTACTTAAAGAGGGCTCATCCTGGGCTGTAAAAAATGGTTTTGGTTGGGATCGTGACCTTGAATATACAGAAGAAAATGGTCAGCTGAAAGGAGTAGATCCCGAAATTATTTCTAATAGGGCGTTAGAACGTGGAAAACAGCAACTTGGGACTCTTGGTTCGGGAAATCACTTTATTGAAATACAAAAAGTCTCGGAGATTTTCGATGAAAAAGCGGCAAATATACTTGGACTTGACTTGGACTTGGTAACTGTAATGATTCATACAGGCTCAAGAGGTTTTGGGCATCAGGTTTGTAGTGATTGGGTTAAAAACTTGAGAAGTGTTAAAAAGAAATTCGATATAGATATACCTGACGAACAACTTATTTACGCTCCGTTTGGTTCTAAAGAAGGACAGGACTATCTTTCTTGTATGAGGGCAGCGGCAAATTTTGCATGGGCAAACCGGCAGATAATTTTATCCCGGCTAAGAAAAAACTTTTCTGATGTATTTGGAGAATCCGCGGAGTCACTTGGTATGAATCTAGTTTATGATGTGGCACATAACATTGCGAAAGTTGAAGAGCATATTGTTGACGGGAAGGCAAAGAAATTGTGTGTTCATAGGAAAGGTGCCACAAGGGCATTTCCTCCAAAGCATCCGGATATTCCCAAAAAATACGCGGAATTCGGACAGCCCGTTTTGATTCCTGGAGATATGGGTACAGCTTCTTATATTTTACTCGGAACCGGGAAAGCAATGGAAGAGACTTTTGGATCCACCTGTCACGGAGCAGGAAGGCTTCTTTCCAGAAAAAAAGCAATAAACGTAACCGGAGGAAGAAATATTACTAACGAACTTAAAGGAAAAGGGATCTACGTCAGGTCAAAATCTATTAAAACTCTCAGAGAAGAAGCTCCTGATGCGTATAAGGATATTGATGAAGTGGTAGAGGTTGTTTCAGCTACCGGTATTTCGAAAAAGGTAGTTAGAATGGTCCCCCTTGCCGTTATTAAGGGATAATGGAAACCGATAGAAGAATTTTAGAATTATCAGATAAGGTAAAAAGCAAAATCGCAGCCGGAGAAGTTGTAGAAGGGCCTTTTTCCTGTGTTAAGGAGTTGGTTGAGAATGCGATAGATGCCCAGTCCTCCCAGATTACTATAGACGTTGAGGATGGGGGAAAGGGACTTATAAGCGTTTCAGATAACGGTATGGGAATTCATCCGGATGATCTTAGCCTGGTTATAAAAAGATATTCTACCAGTAAGATAAAAGATTTGGAAGATCTTGATTTAATATACTCCCTCGGGTTTAGAGGTGAAGCGCTGGCTTCGATTAGTGCTGTTTCTCAGGTTGAGATACTTTCTAAATCCTCAAATAGTGATATGGGTAGATATATAAAAGTCTTTAACGGAGAAATAAAAGAAGAGAAAAATAGGCAGAGGCAGAGGGGAACATCCGTTGTAATAAAATTTTTGTTTAATAATTATCCGGCAAGGAGGAAATTTTTACACTCTTCGAATGCTGAATTCAGAAAGATTCTCGGAGAAATTCTGCCCAAATGTATATGTTATCCTGAAATTTCTTTTGTATTGACTCATAACGGGAAAAAAGTCATCAATGTTCCTTCCACTACGTCGAGTGATCGGATATTATCTATTCTGGATGAAAGCTTTCTTTCATCTCTTTTGCCTATTAAGTTTAAAAATGTAGAGAATAATATTACAATTAGTGGTTGGATACAGAGACCAGAACTACCTTCACAGAAAAAATACTATTTATTTGTCAACAAAAGAAATGTATGGGATGGTAGGGTTTTTAAATTAATAAAGGATTTTTATACGCCGTTCACAGATGAGAACCCATCTTTTATTATATTTATAGATATTCCTGCCGATATAGTCGATGTAAACGTTCATCCTACAAAAAGGGAAGTAAAATTTCAAAGAGAAGAGACCGTTATGTCGACTTTAAGAAGAACTTTAAATGAAACAATAGGCGTTGACAGCGATTACAGAAGAGACCTTTTCTCGTTCCAGAAGGATTTCCTGTTCGAGGGTGACAGTAAAAGTAAGTTCTGGCAATTACACGATTCTTATATTGTGGCTCAAACAAATGCTGGGCTTGTTGTAATTGACCAGCATGCGGCTCACGAAAGAATTCTTTATGATAATTTTAAAAATAATGAGACTTTTAACACGCAGAGTTTATTATTTCCTATACAGGTGAATCACACTCCTCTTGAAATATTAAAACTTGAAGAGTTGAAGGACGACTTAAAAAGATTGGGATTCGTTTTCAGGGTTTTTTCCGGGAATACCGTTATGTGGGAAGGTGTGCCTTCGGTGATAACAGAAATAAATGAAGAGAAAATTAGAGGGATACTGGAAGACCTTTCACAGGAGAAGGAAACCACGATTGACGGATTGTTAAAATCAATAAGTTGCCATCTTGCAATAAAAGCTGGAGATTCTCTCTCTATCGAAGAAATGGAAAATCTTGTAAACCTTTTATTTTCAACAGACAAACCTTTTAGATGTCCCCATGGCAGACCGGTTCTATTTGAGATGTCTCTTAACGATATCGAAAAGAAACTGCTGCGATGAAGAAAGTTATAACAATAATAGGACCGACAGCTGCGGGAAAAACTTCTCTCTGCCTTGAATTAGTGGAATATTTTCCGATTGAAGTAATTTCGGCTGATTCAAGACAAATTTATAGAGGAATGAATATTGGGACTGCTAAAGTAACTCCCGAAGAAGTCAGATGCGTTCCGCATCATTTAATAAATATAAAGGAACCTGATGAGGGGTACTCGGCTTATGAATTCTTATGTGATTGCAGAAGAAAAGTGGGGGAGATAAGGAAAAGAAAAAACATACCAATAATTTGCGGCGGTACGATATTTTATATTAAGTCCCTTATTGAAGGTATGTTTAAAGAACCGGAAATTTCTAATAAAATACGTAATAATGTAAGGGATGAGATGAAAAAAAAGGGTTCTTTAAAGATACATAAGGAATTGGAAAAAATTGACGCTGAGTCTGCCAAAAGAATTCATCCAAATGATAAACAGCGGCTTGGAAGGGCAATGGAAGTCTATAGGGCAAGTGGTATTACATTAACCGAATTCTGGAGAAAGGGAAATGAAAATAAAATACCTCTAGATCTATTTTCTGTTTTGATTACTAAAAAGGAATTACGGGAGAGGATTGAGGTAAGAGTTACAAAAATGTTTGAAGAGGGTTTTGTTGAAGAGGTCAAAAATCTACTTGAAAAAGGATACAGGCCTTCTCTTCATTCTTTTACCTCCATTGGGTATGAGCAGGTATCTAAATATTTATTGAATAAAAACGGGCTAAGCCTGCAGGAGACCAGAGAGGAAATAATAAAGGAAACAAAAAAATATGCGGATAGGCAAATTACTTTCATAAGGGGACTTTCACAGGTGAAAATTTTTAAAAATAGAGAAAAAATAAAGGCGGAGATAATTGAAAAAATACAAAAACAGAAAAAAAACTAAAGTTGTAAAGATCGGCTCCGTTAAAATTGGAGGCAATAATCCAATTGCTATACAATCTATGACTAATACCGATACCCATAGCAAAAGGAAAACAATCAAGCAAATTAGAAAATTGGAGAGCGAAGGTTGTGAGATTATAAGGGTTGCCGTTCCCGATAAACAAGCTGCCAGGAACTTAAAAAAAATAAAAAGTAGCATAAGTATTCCTTTAATTGCGGATATTCATTACGATTATGCTCTTGCCATTGAATCGGTTAAACAAGGCGCGGACAAGATAAGGATAAACCCTGGAAATATAGGTGATCGATGGAAAGTCGAAGAAATTGTCAAAATTTGCAAGGTTAAAAATATACCTATAAGAGTAGGCGCAAATGCGGGTTCCTTAAAGCAGGAATACATAGAGAAGTTTGGAGGGATAACTCCCGAAGCTCTTGTGGAATCGGTAACCGATGAGATAAAAATACTTGAAGAATTGGATTTTGGATCTATTGTGGTTTCTATTAAATCTTCTGATGTTAGAACAATGATTGAAGCCAATCGAATCTTTTCAGATAAATATGATTACCCGCTTCATATAGGAGTCACTGAAGCAGGCCCAACCGGAGGTAGGGGAGAAGTATACTCTGCCGTAGGTATTGGTATTCTCCTGGAAGAAGGAATTGGAGATACTATTCGAGTCTCTCTTACCGGAGATCCGTCAAATGAGGTGCAAGCAGCCCGTAACATTCTCTCTTCTCTTGAAATAAGAAAAATTGGACCAAGAATAATTTCCTGTCCAACTTGCGGAAGATTGCAGTTTGATCTTGAAGGTTTATTAAATAAAATTGAAGAAGCAGCAAAATGTATAGAGGTACCTATAACTATCGCTGTAATGGGATGTTCTGTGAACGGGCCTGGAGAAGCAAAAGAAGCGGATATAGGAATTGCAGGAGGAAAAGGTTCTGCAATTATATTCAAAAAAGGGGAAAAAGTTGCTACTGCAAAGGAAAAAGATATTATGAGTGCTTTTCTGCTTGAATTAAATAGTTTGCTAAAGGAGGAAATGTAATGGCAATGAAAATCGAAAAAGAAAAAAAGAAGGTGGATCTGTATACAAGTCGTTATAAGATAACGGGTGATGTACATATTCCAATTCACGCGAGACTTACCGATTCACTTCAGGCTCTCTCGAAACAATCAGGTTTTCTTCCTGTGACAGATGCAATTATAAAATTTAGGAATGGGGCAGTAAAGGAAGAAAATTTTCTTCTTATTAAAATTAGCGAAATTCAAATGTTATGTTTGAAAGATAAGGAATAAAAAGAATACTTGACAATAAAGAAAAACGTTGTAATATAATCCAATAATGATGCTTTTAATTGGGTTTCTAATTATAAGTCTACCACAACAATCGCAATTCGTGTTTGAGGGTGGTTCGATAAGAATTCAAGTTTGGGGGGAAGTTAAAAGTCCCGGTATTTATTATGTTACTCCGTCTACGAATATTGTAGAAGCGATATCATTTGCGGGAGGTCCTTCTTCCAGATCTAATCTTTCGCATGTAAAGCTTATTAGAGCGATCAAAGAAAAAGAAGTTTCATATTTTGATGTTAGTGCTTATCTAAGTGGAAAACTTAAAAACCCTCCTATGCTTGAATCGGGTGATTTAGTTTATGTTAATCAATCTTTTTCATCAAAAGTATGGGATTTTACGAAATTTTTAGGGGTTGTCGGAGCCGTAGCTTATTATTTTTATCGTATTGATTAGTTGAGGAGGAGTAATGTTCAAAAAGGGTTTCATTTTTGGGTTGTTGGGTTTTTTTGTTTCGCTTATAACTATTTCTTTAACCTCTACTGATAAAAAAAGTACTCCAGAAGGGTCAGCTTCATTTACATATAAAGACGGAATCAATGGTTGGATTTCTTTTGGTAACATTTTAGAAGAAAGTATTGGTCAAGCTTTCTTAAGTAAAGATGATTTATTTGTATCTATGTTTATGTGGAAGACAATGGAACCCATACGCATACCCAATAAACCTGAGATAATAATTACTGACGAAAATAATTCAATATTCTGGACAAATGGTACGGAACAAAAAGGAACAAAATATACAGGGTGGAAACAAAGCGGAAAGGGTCAAAATGTTTTGAACTCCGAGTCTCTTTCAATAGTAAAAATTGACATTATCTCAAATGATAGAAGAATAGGCGGATATTTATACCTTGAAATCGAGAACAAACCAAATCCTAAGGATTTTACTGTCGCGGGATGGCAATATTACGGTTCTATTTTTTCCTCTTCCAATGATATTAGGAGTTATGTTGCCAATAGGGACAGATTAGGTATAAAAAATTTCGTTGATAAGGTGACAAAAAAAGAAAATATTATTAATTTAACAATTCTCGCAAAGAATGAAACAGTGATCTGGGATACGGACAATGCGAAAATCGGTGAAAAATTGCAAAATGGCGGATGGGTAAGTCGAGAAAAAGATAAAAATGAATCGGATAGATTCTATTTTTCAATACCTATTAAATATCAGGAAAAAGAATTGGCTGATATACATTTTTTAATAAAATTACCGTCTCCGGAAAGAAATACTTATCTGTCGGGAATAATTGGTAAGATTAAAAATTTATTTAGACCAAAACATCTAATGCCTTCAGTCATTGCCTTTTTGATTTTCTTCTTTGTCGGAGGGGTTCTAAGTAAGGGAAGTGGAGGAGGAACAACAGTTGTAAAAAAAGTTTCCGCTAAAGGTACACCTGGACTGGAGAACAAGATACAGCAGTTAAAAGAAGAAATTGCGAATCTGGAGGTAACAAAAGCGGATGTGATGGAAACAGTAGCCAAAAAACAAAAAACACAAAAAGATCTTTCAATGGAAATTGAAGTTCTTGAAAAGAAAAAAGAAAGTATTCCGGCGGAGGTAGTAGCGGGAATGGGACCTTTAGCTGGGGAAGAAGAATCTGAAGAATCTCTCCTTTTTGATGATTTGTTGGGAGAAAACAGCAAAAAGAATGCCCAAAAGAAAGAAGAGATAGAACTAACTCAGCGTATAGTTTCAAAAAGAAGAGAGGAAATAGATCTTTCAGGTAAGATAGAATCAAGAAGAAGAGAACTTTTGGAGTTGGAGCAAAAGATCGAGAAGCTGAAAGATAAATAATTAACAACAAAATATCATTTTTAATCAATTCGATTATGTATCCTTTTGAAAAAATAGAGAATAAATGGCGAAAGGAATGGGAACAGTCCGGAGCCTACAATACTCCCCAGAACCCAAAAAATAAGTATTTTATTATGGAAATGTGGCCCTATACTTCCGGTAATATACATATGGGTCATTTCAGAAATTACTGCTTTGGAGATTTAAAATGGCGATGGGAAAAGATGAGAAAAAAGGACTTACTGCATCCCTTTGGGTGGGATGCATTTGGACTTCCAGCCGAAGAAGCAGCAATAAAAAAGAATCTGGATCCCAGGGAATGGACTTACAACAATATGAAAACCGCAAGAGATACAATAAAAAAATTAGGACTTAGCTATGATTGGGAAAGAGAAGTTGCGACATCGGACCCCGAATATTACAAATGGACCCAATGGCTTCTTGTTCAATTGTACAAAAACGGCCTTTTATACCGGGATGAGGCATATGTGAACTGGTGTCCGGGCTGTAAGACGGTTCTGGCAAACGAACAGGTCGAAAGCGGAATGTGCTGGAGATGTGATTCCGAAATAGAAAAAAGAAAACTGAAACAATGGTTTGTGCGCATTACCGATTTTGCGGAAAAACTTTATCAGGATATTGAGAGTTTAGAATATTGGCCGGAAAATATCAAAGAAATGCAGAGAAACTGGATAGGGAGGAGAGAAGG